>NZ_ANOG01000288.1 GCF_000346295.1 Rhodopirellula maiorica SM1
AAAGGCTTCCTGCACCGCATCTTCGGCCGGTTCCCCGACCGCGCGGGCGATCATTAGCAAGCGATCGGCATGCTGTCGCCACAGCTCGGAAAGGGTTTCCGCATCGATCACGCAAGCTCTCGGGAGTAGGACGGTTTCTGGTCGGAAATTAAAAAAAAACGCGGCAATCACGCCTATCAATACAGCAAGGATGCCGCCAGCGGCCCCGTGTTTCAGAGAATTTGCGTTTTATTTTAGTCCCAGCGAAAGTTCACGTAGCTGTCAGTCATCGCTCCAACCGCGGCAAGCTCGACGGAAGCGGAGAGGTCGCCACAAAGGGCCACCGCATATTTCCCCAGAGCTCGCCTTCGCTCAAACTAGTAAGATCCGCTCCGCAGAATGCTCCGTCCCCCTTGGTTCCCTTGGTTTCTCGTTCCCCTGTATTCTCACGCTTCCTCAGCGATTCGACTCGCATGAAAGCGGTCTCGTATGAGGCGTCTCGCTACACCGTCGTGGCGCGTTGGTAAATTGCAGCTCTGAAGCTGCCTAAAGGATCCGAATTTATTTTTCTGTCCGTTTTATTGAACAGCTTATTGCCCCGGATATCCGCTGATGTCGATGATACGATCCTGAAATACAAACCGGGTCTGCCCTGTGCGTTTGGCATAGGCTTGCAACTGGTCTGCGACGAGCGTTGTAAGTGCAGCACGTCGCATGAAATCCAAATCGCGAAAGTTTGTGCCAACAGGATTAAGTGATGTGGGGACTTTGGCATCAACGTTTGGTGAAAAGTCTGGATCTCGTTGATTAATAAACTCAACATCGGTATTAGGTTGAACAGCGTCATAATCAAAAGTGTTTTCCGGATCGATAAGTCGATCTTGGTCACTTCGTCGGATCGCAAACGCAATTCCGTTTGCTCCGTCCCGAATGACGCGAAAATCACCGAAGACAAACGTTGCAGCGCCGTTCAGTTTGGCGCGAGTGTCAATTAGCGGCGTTACACCAAAGATACCGTTCTCAAGTTGCGTTGTCGGATCCGGGCCAGTAACATCCACATTCGTGTTGATGTCTTTGAATCCTAAAGCGCCGGGTGGTGCTGCCGGATCTGGAACATTGAATTGGTCCAGTTCTATTAAGAAGTGCTCCGTTCCAGGGATCATTATTGTTTTCGGATTATCGCTCGTACCGTGTGTGTCTGTTGCAAACTGATCCACATAATCAATCACTACCTGCGTCGGCCGCGTTCCCGTGCCGATCGAGAAGTACTTGTTCGTGTTGGTTCCGAAGACATCTGCCGCCTCTTTAGATGACAGAGCAACCCCTAGGAAAGGTACCTTTGTCTCTGCCGTCAAAAAATTGATATAGCCGGGAAACGGATCCCCGGTTGAGAAAGGACCATCATTCGTTACGACCGTTGCGAATTCACTGGAGAAATTTACGTTGTCGGAAAAGATTCCTCCTGAAAAGAATGACCCTGTTCCTCCGGCTAGAGCACCGAGACTAAGCGAGCTGCTTCCGCCAAAGAAACTGGCCGAGCTGCTGCTCGACTCATTTGCCAGCAGCGGGCCCCCGCCGCGACGGATTGTCGGTGTTGCCTGAACGATTTGCTCGTCTTCCTCCTCAAAGGGCTGCAGTGTCGAGTCCTCGGCATTGCCTTCGTTCTTGACCACCGGACCAATCACAGCTGGAGTGGGGTGCTGTAGTTCGGGTTCGGTCTGGATCGCAGCAGCTAAGCGAATTTCGAAAGGCTTTAGTTGCCAAGCAGTGCCAAGCGAATCCACGCGTCGCATCGCTCCGCTTGAATCGACCGCAAACGTGTTGCCGCCGGTGACCATCCATGCCTGCTGTACTTGGGACTGAGCGACGACTGTCCCGTCGACGACCTCGAATAGTCCTCTATCCGGTTGTTTCTTAAGTTGAACAATTGCACGCCCCATTTCAAGCATTAAGTCGCCGCTCACCACGGTTAATTCGGTATCGCCATGGTGTGTCAGTCTCGCTTCACCCTGGGTGATGTCGATAAACCAATGCTGACTCCTCTGCTCAATTGCAATAGTTGTTGAAGCATCAAGGGTGACGACCGGACCGTCGGTGAAAATCATCGCGATCTTGCCATTTTCTCCCGTGCTAATCGTGTCCCCTGATATCAAGCCACCGCCACGAATCACACGCAGCGATTGCTCGCCGCGTTGCACTTTTGCATGTCCGGTACACAAGGTAACCGTGCCTTGCCATTGTTCGGCCTCGGCGCCGATCGCACTGAGATTGGAGGCGAAGCACGCAAACACTGCGAAGACTGCAAACGAAATCATTTTCGAGAATCGTAAAGCCATGATTCCATCCTTGGAATGAGAAGTACTTGGTTGTTCAGCCGTGTTGGGCTAAAGCGTGAAAATCAGCTGCGTGCTGAATAGGTGTCGGTCGTAGTCGTAGAAAGGGACACCGAACAGGTTCTCGGTATCCGTTGAATCATTGTGTATGTACGTGTAGTCGAGACGAAGACTAACGGGGCGAACGAAATTCTTCTGCAATCCCGTCCGGACTTCCAAGCGATCATCATTACGGGGGCGACCGAAGAAATCGAGGCTATTGGGGTTGTCGTAGTCGTCCCATACAAAGCGGACATCTAGGTCGGCAATCCAGCTACCGCAAAACGGCCGTTCGATTCGCCCGGTTGCCATGTTAGATGTGTGGTCAAAGTCGGAACCGTCCGAATTCGTGTCGGCGTACTGGTATCCTGCGTAGATTCGCCCATTCCCACCAAAAGTGTAGAGAGCTTGAGTTATTCCGAAGCGATGAGTCTCCGCGGACTGCTGTTGAGCAGCGATCAAGGCGGGCGCGCGGGCATCGACCGGATTGAACTCGTAAAACACCGTTGTGTGACCGTTGGTGCCCAACCGGCTGAGTGAGGGCGTCAGCCTATGCTCGCTTGCAAATCGAGACTCGTCGACCAGAGTGTGATGGAATTCGTAACGAAGCGATCCAATCAAGTTTTCCAAAAGCAACCCATTTGTGTAGGCACCGCCCATGTAATCCTGTACATCGAATCGATTCAGGTCAAGCTGAAACGTGTTATAGGTGCTACCGACCAGACCGAGGTTACCAATGTCAGATGTCAGCAACTGCAGATCCAAGAACGATGCCATCAGAAATCGATAGTCATCGTAATCGATATTGGATCCTAGGCCTGAAAACTTCGGTTGCAGCGGCACGTTGCTATCATATTCGCCAGCAAATAGGATTGTCACGTTGTAGTTTTTGTCGGCGGTCCTCCGGTTACTAGCTTGGCGACGCGTCGTCGCCTGTGTTCCGGTGATCGTACTGCGGCGCTGCGTAACATCGACCGGAACCTGCATCACGACCTGTTCGATTTGTGCCACTTGGCTGTCGTCGTAACCCGCGTTCCGCAGTGCAACTTCCGCTCGCTCTGGTTGATTCTGGCGGAGGATCGCGAGTCCGCGCAGATAATGTGAATAAGAATCGTCTGCGTTGTCGCTCAGGTACTGATCGACAGCCATCTCACACTCGGCCGCTCGATCAAGATGCAGATACCCGGCGGCCAGATATTTGCTGGTACCTCTAGGTGCATCGGGTCGAGATTCGATTTCCTCCAGAAACGCAACACCTGCTTCGACATCTCCGTTCTCGAGACTCCACATTGCGGCGGCGTAAAGAGCCGCCGTGTCCTCGGTATCGGGCTGACCCAGCACTTCAGCTGCTTTTCGATTGTTTCCTTCGAGCGATTCAACGATGGCAAGGTGAAATTGCATCTCGAGGTCAATCGCATCGCTCGAAGGAATGCGAGAAGGTTTCGTAAACTTGACCGCAGAGCCTGCGTGCTCTGGTGCTATTGTAGATTCTTCACTCGCGAAACTGGAAAATTGCTCGCCGTCGTTCGCAAGCAGATTAGCGATGGGCAGTTGAAATAAGGCCAAGCAGATACATCCGATTGAAATCCTTAGGAAGAGCCATGCACTTCGATGGGGAGTGGCGTTTTCTCGACGACTCATGTTCAGTTCCATCCCATGGTTGGTGTATCGGACAAATGGCCTCAACAAGAATGCCGGGCACCTCTTTCAGGGTGTATCGACGGGGGCCTGGTGGAAGGGGAGTGGGCGTCTTTGGAAATCGGAAAAATCGATTTAATCGGACCGGAAAATCGAAATATCTTCAACAACCGTTAGGATCCGTTTTCCTTGACCGAGCAGACGGTTCGTCGATTGGAGGAGCAAATATTCGCAAAGTCGCTATTGAATTGCGGTTTGGAGTTGGCATTGGCACCGTTTTCGACGATGCGTTGCGTCTGTCCTGGTCGGCAGCAGGTGGCTTGTCAGGTTTGGAATCGCTTAGGGAGCTTGAGCGACTTATTCCACTAGGTGATCTAGAAACAGGATGCATCGGTGGCGCCATTTGGCGTAGGTCTCGTACCACCGCCTGTCATCCGTATTGTCGATCTATTGGAGAGGAGGGACGTGGCGTGTCTCGGGTACTGGGGAGATCGCAAGAAAACCTCGCGATATGGAAGATGTCCCATCCAATTCGCCACAAAGGGCCACCGCATATTTCCCCAGAACTCGCCTTCGCTCAAACTAGCAACGTCCGCTCCGCAGCACATTATGCTCTGTCTCTTTGGGCCGTCTCCTAAACAAAGCTCGGCCGATTTACATCTACTGTCATCGGGACTTTGGCTTCAATGAAACGCTTGAAGAACGCTTCCATCCCATGTTTGATTTCGTAGTCGCGTTCTTCAGTGTACAGCGGCACGACCGTAAAAAAATGAACCAACTTGCCATCCTCGCGTTGCAAGGGTTGGCCAAGGTTAGCGAAGTCTGGGAAAAGCAGAAGACAAGTTTGATCTGTGTTTGGCCCAAGCGGCTCAGGCGGATTCGCACTCGGCACAATGGCTGCCGGCAAGCCGAGCCATGTGTTGTTTAGGTGAGGATAGTAGGCCATTCGCCGCATCCAATTGAACGGCCACCGAGTCTGCAGATTTGCTTCATCGCTCCTAGAAGTGGGCCAATCGGCAGGCAGGTGCAGCACCAGTTCTGCGTACTGCCATGCCTCCTGTCTCGGAGGAGTCGTCATTGGGCGATCGCTCATCCCGCTGGTGAACAAAACTCGATAGAGATGTTCGGCGTTAGGACTAATCGTATTGATCGAAATCGACATTCCCTCAAGCGGCGGAAGGATTTCTTGTTGCCCCATCTCATCGACTGGTCCGAACCGAACGGTCATGTATTCAATAATCTGGTGGTGCCGATCAAACTCAGACGTTCGGTTGACCATCCTGTGCGCGGGTGGCTCCCAAACTGGCTTGTCCACACCTTCGATTGGCCGTCGACATCCGTGAACTCTTAGTAGTTGTACAATATCCCCGTGGCCATTTTGTTCAGCCTTTGTCAGCGCATTGATCAATTCGCCCGAAGGAATGCGGTAGGACACATGCGGATCGATGTCGGTTTCTTCCACGAGATAAGAAACAACTTCGGTGTGTCCCTCGACCGCTGCACGCAACAGAGGGTTTCGCAAAGCATGCGAGATATCAAGTTCCGAACCGGATTCGACCAAGTAACGAGTAACATCCGTAAATCCGCTTTCCGCAGCATAGGTAACAGCAGGGGCTTCATATGTTCCGCCTCGACGATTGAGTTCAGCTCCGTTCTCGACCAAAAACATGACAATTTCTAGCGTGCTATACGTCGCAGCCAAATGCAGAAGGCTGCTATCACCTTCGTAATTATTGCATCTAAGGTCCTGCGGCTCAAAGATCTTGCGAACACTTTCTAGGTCGCCATTGAGGATTGCTTTCTCTAGTTGCGGTTTAATATTCATTGTCGTGTCGTCCATCGATCCCTCCTCTCGCAGTCCCACTTCCAAGATCACGAAGCTTTCGGCAAACCTGCTCACAAGTTTTGTCGCCAGTCGCAAAAACTTCTCGAGTGAGTTTATCACATTCGTCTTCGTTATGACGAATGTCTCAAGGCCTGGAGGAGACGCAAAATATTTTCAAGGGACTCACCTTCGCTCAAACTAGCCACATCCGCTCCGCATCATGCGCGATAGTAAGCACACTCACCGCCATGTTCAATTTTGGGGCGTCCGGCGTAGCCGTTCAAAATAGCTTCCGCTTGCTCAACAGGCGCGAAAGGCTCAACGGTCACGTCACCTACGGTCGCATCGGGAATCGTGATCCCGTCAATCTGTTCGAGATTGAACGCCGTGTAATGCCGCAGCACGGGTACGGTGATATCATCACTGGTGTGTTTGTCTTTGGTATCGTAGAGCTTCCAGAAAGTAACAAGCGATCCTTTCTCGCCTTTGCGAACGTTGCCGCCCGCAGACTTGGCTTGCTTGAACGTCATCCAGTAATCGGATGCGTATCCGCATTCCCAGGCACGCATGCCGAGCAGCAGC
>NZ_ANOG01000289.1 GCF_000346295.1 Rhodopirellula maiorica SM1
TTGCGGTTCGTCGTCGACCGTCCACAGCAGAGGTTTTGATCATCGAATGATATTGTTGTGAGTGTTTGTGGGGGCACGGGTGTTTGCTATCGGCCCATTGTGACGAATCAAGCTAAATTGACCTACCGCGAATAACGCCGATTGTCCCATTTTGTGATTGAAGCGAGCGATTTCGCCTGATCCGCCCCCCTTTTCTGAATCAAAGGGCTTGGAGCACGTGGTTGGTCACCCACGAATCGTTACCTTGCTACGATTCAGTCAACTCACACGCTAAATTTAGCTAATCCGTTCCCACAGCCCGCTGTTTTGTCAGACCGAGACGCCGTTTTGCCCGACCCCCGTTTACCCGATATTTGCTTTCGAGGTCAGCTCCGCCCCTCGCAAGCCGAGGTTGCCCGCATCGCTAGCGAAAAACTAGCCAAGGGCAAGCGACGGCTGCATATCGTCGCGCCGCCGGGGAGCGGAAAAACGGTGATGGGCCTTTATATCTGGGCCGAACTGGTCGGTAAACCTGCATTAGTTCTTTCTCCGAATTCCGCGATCCAGGCCCAATGGGCGGCGCGAACCGAATTGTTCGAGCATCGCGATGGCATGGACCTTGCGCCGCTGATCAGCACCGACCCACAAATGCCGGGGTTACTCACCTCGCTGACCTACCAATCGGTGACGCTGCCTGCGCGGGCCACCGAGTTCACTGCGGCCCGAGCAACCGATTTATGGACGCAATCACTGATCGCAAAAAACCAAGCCGCCTGCGAACAAGAGGCCGACGATTGGATCGCAGGATTACGTGACCACAATCCCCAGTTTTACAACGAGCGATTAGCGTACTTTCGAAAACAAATTCGCGAAGACGACGCGATCGGCGGCCGCGCGATGACGCTGCTGCATCGCACGTCGTTGGACACTCTGGTGCGACTGCGTGATTACGGCGTGGGACTGCTGATTCTGGACGAGTGCCATCACTTGATGGGCCACTGGGGACGAGTGTTGGCCGAAGTCAGCGAGTATCTGAACGGGCCTGTGATCGTTGGCTTGACCGCCACGCCGCCCAATCGGGACAACAAGAAACTCGCAGACACGCGGCGTTACGATCACTTTTTCGGCAAGATTGACTTCGAGGTTCCGGTCCCAGCGGTGGTCAAAGATGGCTACCTAGCTCCCTATCAAGACTTGGCCTATTTTGTTCGCCCCAGTGACAATGAACTCGATTTCATCGCCTCGGCAGATCAGCAGTTCAGCAAACTGGTCGAAGAACTTTGCCAACCCGGTGCCATCTCGGACGATCCCGGATCGTTGATCCTCAGGCCACCGGAATCGCTTACCGATTGGCTCAGCCGTGTGCTGCGTGATCAGCAACTTCCCACACGCCAAGCATCGCAGTGGCGCCAATTCCATGCATCGGATCCTCGCTTTGTAACCGCAGCGGTTTGGTTTCTAAGCGATAGAAAAATTGCCCTGCCCGACAACGTTCCCGATATATTGCCAAGCGACGAATCGGAGCAAGAGCGATTGATCACGTTGATCGATCGCTACACACGCCACTACCTTCGTCGATCGCCTCACGGGGCCGATCATGAAACCGCCACTCGCGTGGTCGATCGCTTGCGGATGCTCGGTGTGCAAATCACCGATTCCGGCCCCCGAGCTTGTGCGTCACCGGTCTCTCGCGTGATTGCCTACACCCGCAACAAGACACGAGCGGTTGTCCCAATCCTTCGTCACGAGGCTCAGATTCTGGGCGGTGATCTCCGCGCCGTCGTGATCGCCGACTTCGAAAAATCCTCCGCCATTCGATCGGAAGTTGCCCATCTACTCGACGAAGAGGCGGGCGGAGCGGTGGCGGCGTTTCGAATGCTGTTGGACGATCCCGAAACCAATCAACTTGATCCGATCTTGGTTACCGGTTCGTCCGTGTTGGTCGACGCCGATCTGCTGGAACGGTTCCTGAGCGAGGCGAACCATTGGCTGCAAGAACGTTCCATCGAAGTCGAAATCTCGTCCGCAACACAAGGAATGTTTCACGAGCTGAATGGCCGCGGCAGTGATTGGTGTCCACGAATCTATGTCGAAATGATTACCGAGCTGTTTCAACGAGGAACGACACGCTGCCTGGTCGGTACGCGTGGATTATTGGGCGAGGGCTGGGACGCCAACTCGGTCAACGTGCTGGTGGATCTTTCGACCGCCACCACGTCGATGACGGTCAACCAATTGCGTGGCCGATCGCTGCGTCTGGATCCCAAACAACCTCGAAAACTCAGCAACAATTGGGACGTCGTTTGCATCGCTCCAGAGTTCAGCAAAGGGCTGGATGATTATCGCCGATTCTTGCGAAAACATGAAACCATCTTTGGGGTTTGCGATGACGGTGCGATCGAAAAGGGAGTGGGCCATGTGCACGCCGCGTTTACCGAACTGAAACCCGAACTCGTCGATGGTAGTGTTTCGCAGCTGAATGCTGATATGCTCAAGCGTGCAGCCAAACGCGAGAATGCTTACGCACTTTGGCGGATCGGAAAAACCTATGGTGGACAACCGATTCGGGCGGTCGAGATTGGTTCGCATCAAGACAAATTTACCGC
>NZ_ANOG01000290.1 GCF_000346295.1 Rhodopirellula maiorica SM1
TGATTCGTTGAACCAAAGCCTCGACATCTTCGCGTTGGGCATCGGACAAATCGTCGGATTGCTTCAACGCGGCACGAATGGCTCCGGTCGCGTTTTCCAGACTTGCGCTGACCTGCTCGACGGCTTGCGGACCAATCGACATGGCCGTGTGATAGTAGGCTGCTGCATCGTCACGGATCACCGATGCAAACTGGGATGGAATCGCTTGTTGGCCACCGTACATCGCTGCCAACTCACTGCCAGCGACCGCCGTGAACGATCCTTCGAACATCAATTGCTTACCCGCTTGATCAATATTCCAACCAATCTTTAGCTCGTCGGTATCTTGGATCAACTGCTCGATTTGCTTAATCGAACTTTCAGCCATTGCTTTGGTGCCTTCGGCATCCGCTTGGTCTTGCTTTGAGATCGCTTGCTCAAAGCCTTGGCGAAGCTGGGCAACAAGCATGTTCCGAGTTTCGGTAGGCACCAGCTGCATTCTCAGCCGGATCGCGATGTCATAGTCGTTCCCCATCCCTTCGAACAACGATGCGGGGTCCGTTGGCGCCAGAGCGAGCAAATCGCGATTGCGAGCGATCGCAGCCCACGTTCCCACTTGGCGGATATAGACCGTGTTCGCACCAACGGCGATCACTAGCGTGCCGTCGTCCAGTTCATCCGCAGGCCCGGTTTGAGCTTCCAAGCGTTTGAGGACCGTCCGCACATCCGCAGTCGGCAACAACGCAATCGGCTCAGGCGTTCCATTGACGAGCGGAACGATGATGCCAATCGGTTGATTGAGATCAACGCCTTGGGTGAACGTTCCAGCCATCATCTGAAAGATACCGCCGTATTGAGGCTGGCCCACAACGCCGGTCAGGTAATTGATGTCCTGCATCAATTTGTTGACCGACCCCAGCGTAACCACCACAACAGGCTCTGTGGCGTCCGTGACGACCGTGCCACCTTGCTCTGCAGCCGGTGCGGTGCCTTGAGCGCTAACAAGTGAATGCGAACTAGCAAACAACGTTGCCGATGCAATGGCAACGACTGCGAGGAGTCGGTTGACCGTAATGGAACAACGGAAAGACATTTTCAAACCATCCTTAGGGAATTCGAAGCAAGTGTTTCAGAAATTATTTATCCGGACCTCTCTGGGAGGGCAAGCCAGAGACAAATCGCCAGCCAATCCGGAGTCTCTATCTAAGTTACCCACACTGAACCGCAATAGTTTCACCGAAGGTCAAGAATGCAACAACCCACCTCGAATGCGTCGTCGCGCAGGTCAACGCCTCACCAGCAACTGAGGACATCCCCCGAACACGCCAAATAGACGCGGCGATGAAGCAGCGTACTGCGATACACGCTACGCGCGGACTTCGTACTGATTGATGAGGGCACTCAATGGCGGGGGGGGGGCAGCACGCATCATCACAGTCGCGCAAAAATGTCACCCGGAAGAACCAAAGCGACGGCGGAGCATCCGCAGAGCCCAACACGACAAGAAGGCTGGCCAACGACTGTGTCTAGAAAACAGGGCCAGCGACCGCGAACGCTATCGTTCCCGGAAAATAATTCGACCTTTGGTCAAATCGTAGGGCGACAATTCGACTCGCACCTTATCACCCGGGACAATACGGATGAAGTGTTTACGCATTCGGCCCGCAACATGAGCCATTACTTCGCTGCCGGTCTCGAGTTGGACGCGGAAACGAGTATTGGCGAGTGCCTGGGTTACCGTGCCTTCGACTTCGAAGGCCTCTTCTTTCTTTGCCAAGAGACAAAACCTGTTTCGTTTGAGGGTATTCGCTGGATTTACAACAGCAGAAAGTGGCATCGATTCCATTGGGAACACAAACCGATTACAGGAAAACCATTCCTACAAACGCTGACTTTTCCCGCGGGAATCATGAACAGAGAACAAACCAACCCGCCAAGTTGGCGGGAAAGTAATTTCCCAATGAATGGGGATGCATATTTCGTGCCACAGTTCTCTTTCGAAAAAGAGCAGCGATTTAACGCTTGCTGAACTGGACACCCCGGCGAGCACCACGAAGACCTGGCTTCTTTCGCTCTTTCATACGCGAATCGCGGGTCAGGTAGCTGCCATCGCGAAGCGGCTCGTGGAGCGATTCGTCGTAGCTAACCAAGGCCCGAGCCAATCCCATGCGTACCGCACCGCTTTGGCCGGTCATGCCGCCGCCGCTGACACGGACAAGCACGTCGACTTGTTCGTTCAAACCAACCGCGTCGAGCGTTTGCTTGATGCTGGCTTGGTCTTGAGCGTTAACAAAATACTCACCCATCGGCTTCGAATTCACGACGATCTTGCCGCTTCCTGCACGAACTCGCACGCGAGCTACACTGCTTTTACGACGTCCCGTACCGAGGGCATCACCGTTGATTTTGTCCTTTTTTACAGCGACCATAAATATCAGTCTGGTGTTTAATTTTTTTCAGATGGATTAACAGCACGTGCGGAAAATCCGTCACGCATCAAATAGGGGTAACCAGCAGAGCAAACTCTACCAGATTTATTTATCGCTACTGGCCTTCTTGCCAACTCGCTGCAAAACGACTGGCTGCTGTGCCGTGTGAGGGTGCTCGGAACCCGCATAAATCTTCAATTTCTTGAGCATTTGCGTTGCCAATTTGTTCTTAGGCAACATGCGACGAACCGCGTGGAAGATCAAATCTTCGGGTTTACGTTGTTGACGATCGCTGTAGCTCTCCAAACGCAATCCAGGATGCCCAGTGTACCACGTGTAGTGACGAACGTCCAATTTACGGCCAGTCATGGCCACTTTGTCGGCGTTGGTGACGATCACAAAATCGCCGCAATCGACGTGCGGAGTGTATTCAGGGCGATGTTTCCCCATCAGCACGACGGCGATATCGCTCGCCAACCGACCGAGAACTTCATCGGATGCATCGACGATGTGCCACTGCTTATCAACTTCGCCAGACTTGGCCATGTATGTTCGTTGAGCAACCACGAGATTGACTTTATTTATCGAGAGCTAAAGGGTGTTTTGAGGTTGAGCCGCCTACGTACGGGTTACCCCGGTGGCTGGCGAGAATCGAGGAATTTATCGGGCAAGGCGGTTAACGGCAAGGCCTTTCGTTCTAGTTTCCCGCTGAATTGCGATGATTTCCCGGCAAAGCTGCCATCTGGGAAACAATCGGCAGCCTGATGTCCTTGGATTGAAGTAATCTTCGCGATCTAGAATTCCCCAGAACCAATTGGTTTTGCGACGATAAAACGCCAATTTGCCGGACGACGAAGGTCAAGTTTCCGAATCGGGACCAAATTGCTCTAAATAACGATCCAATCTCAATTTGCGACGGGTGCTATCGCTGGTCATGTAGCGAACTTTCCCAAAAATGGGACGTTCGGGCCCCCAGGCGCGGTCGAACCGTCCGAGAGTCCAAAAAATACCGCTGTAGGAATTAGGATCCCGCCCGTCGAGCCCATACTTGTTATTGAGCTCGATCATAATCCGTAACGCTTCCTGCGGCGTGTCGGTCCAATGCAAAATCTTCTTGCCCCACAACATTCGCATGTAATTGTGCATGACACCGGTGCGAACGAGTTCACGTTGAGCCGCGTTCCAAAGCGGATCAGCAGTTTCCGCAGCTTCGAACTGCTCGAGCGTGTAGACCTCGTCGCGAGGATCCTGTTCGTGCTTCCGCAGTGTCTCGATCGCCCAATCGGGCAAGGTGTCGAAACGATCGTAGGTCTCCATTTCGCGAAACGTACGATTGAAACTCATTTCACGCCATGTGATTAACTGATCCAACAACGCCTCGGCCGACTCGCTGGTATTCCAAAAACCATTGTTTTTTCCATTCGGCTCGGAAGCTTGGTCGGGCGTCCAATCCTCATGATCCAAGATCCGGTCGACTATTTCGTGGGCCGAGATGTGCCCAAAATGCAAATGCGGACTGAGCCCGGTCGTCGCATTTTCATCGGGATGGTTGCGATCGTCGGCGTAGCGAGACAGATCATTTTTGATAAAGGCGGTCAATCGCGACTGAGCCGCTTTGGCTCCGCCGCTAACCGTCGGACTAGGCTTGACCTGATGGTCGATTGGAATCTTGTCGAGCCCGCCCGACGAGAGCAGCGTGTCGATGTCCGCTGGCGGCCAGCGCCGAGTGATCAACGCAGGCAGTGAATCGAGTTGCGGTAGCCGGATCCTCGACAACGGATCGGGCTTCGGCATTTCCAGCAACACATCGAGGATATTTTTTTGCATCCAGCGGCGGTAACTGTGAGCCACGGTGAAGGTGCGATCGGGCAACCGCAACGGCATCACCCCATTGCTGTCGACCAATTCCAACCTAGCGGGAATCCGATCCTTGACCGCCTTGATCATGTCGGGCAAGAAGAAGCAAGGATATTCGTCTGTGACAACGGTGCACGCTTTTTTGGCCAACCTGTGCAGCAGTGGACTTCCTACGCCCGGTTTGGGTTCGACGTACGGATAATACGTCACCGTTTTTTTTTCTAACGCGGCGGCATTGTCACGCATTCCTTCAATGACAAACCGATGCAAGCGATCGCTCGCCCATTGATAGCGAGTGCGAAGTGGTTCAAAGACAATGAGCGGCTTGTCGAATTCCTTGGCCCGATCGACCGCATGCTGCAGTGCAAAGTTAAATTGAGTCCTCCGGAATGCGATCATCCAGTACAGCACATAATCCCCCTGCGGACGCAGCGGATGGTCGTTGGCATCACAGTGGCGAATCTCGGGAATCAACATGCAGAGGCCACATCCAAAAAACTAACAAGCAATCACCCGTCCGATTGCGAAGCGGTAACTGAGATTCATTGTTGTCTCGTGGCAAGCTTAGCTGGCGGAATCCGAACTCGGCTTGCTGCCCATCATCGCGGCACTCAGCCCGTCAACCGAACGCACATGCAGGTCACGTTGAGGAAAGGCGATTTCGATGTTGTGCTCGCGAAACGCGTCATCAATGGCGAGATGAAGCTCGTGCTTGATGCGGCGATAACTTGCCACGCCACCGACGAATACTCGCAATTCAAAATTGAGCGTGCTATCCCCGAACTCGTTGAAAATCACCATCGGCGGCGGATCCTCGAGCACCGCGGCGTTTTTATCGGCCACCTCGTAAAGTAGCTTCGTTGTCAAACGAGTATCGCTGCCGTAGGCGACACCGACGCTCGTCACCAGTCGCAAACTTGCGTTGCTGAGCGTCCAGTTAACCAGGTTGCCAGTGACAAATTCTTTGTTGGGAACCACTAATTCTTTGTTGTTCCAATCCAGGATGGTTGTCGCCCGAATGCGGATTCGCGTGACAGTCCCGGTCACGTCACCGATCGTCACGGTGTCACCGACTCGCGCCGGTCGTTCGAATAGCAGAATGATCCCGGAGACGAAATTCGCAAAGATCTCTTGCAATCCAAAACCTAATCCCACGGTCATGGCAGCAACCAACCACTGCACGCTGGACCAGCTAACGCCCATAAAATGAAACGCTGCCAAGGCACCGACCAAGATCATCAAGTAGCGTGACATCGCGCTGGCGGCATAGCGTGCACCGCCATCAAGCGGCAACCGCTGCAGCAGCGTGATGTCCATCAACCCAGGCACGTTGCGACACGCAATGATGGTCAACGCGATCGCAACAATCGCCAGGACCAAATCTCCTAGCGTGACCCACACCGGCCCCGAATCCGACTCGGCCGACAGATGCACGTTTAACCACAACGGGTATCGATGCACGACGCCGAGTGCAGGAAAAAACTCGCTCCAAGTCAGATACAAACCGATTGCCCCGAGCAAAATCGGCACCAATTTGACGAAGCGTTGAGCTTGGCGATTGAGATCGGACAATTGCACATGCCCGGCACTTTCGATCATTTCCACCGCATCAGCAGGCATTTCAGGAGTCGCCTGTTTGACCTGCGCCAAAGCTTCACGGCGTTCTCGAGCACGTGCAATGGCAACACGGCGATAGGTGATCAACAACCACCGCATCAACAAGGCGCGGACAAAGATCAAAAACGAGACGATTCCAACCGAAACCACCACACGCCATGACAATTGAACCGCGGCATAGTGATAACCGGCTAGCGACCCAGCTAACAAAACCAACGGGATCAACGCCAAGAGTGGCGCCAACGTGACTCCGACCCTGGCCGCCGGGGAATCCGCAGCAGCACGAATATGAGCCATAATCGTGCTGCGTGGACCGAGCCACACCCACAAAATCACCGCTCCGCTGATCATCGCGATGGCAAACGCGAGTCTCCCGATCGAAGTCGTCATCAAATCGTCGCCACGAAGCTCGGTATACATCACGATCACCGAGCAAGGAACGATAATCCTCGCACTCCAAACCAACCCGCGGCGAATCACGTCGGTCGCGGTGAGATCCCAGCCAAAATGATCTTGGGCAATTCCATCGGTGCGAAAGACGTGGCGAACAAAATCAATGACATACATCAAGATGCTGCCGCTCAAAAGCGCCTTGCCAAACAAATGCAATGGCTCACCGATCAGCGTTGCACTTTCTAATCGCCATGCGATCCACAGCACCAACAGCGCGGCGGGGCTGGCAATCAACATGGTCATCAACACCGCATGGCCGGTCGGAGCAAACAGCGTCGCGTTAGGCCGCGATGCCTCGTGTCCCAGTCGGCTCAGCTCTCTCTTGATTCGCCCG
Organism: Rhodopirellula maiorica SM1; assembly: GCF_000346295.1. Lineage (GTDB taxonomy): Bacteria > Planctomycetota > Planctomycetia > Pirellulales > Pirellulaceae > Novipirellula > Novipirellula maiorica. Next base: position 6,670 of record NZ_ANOG01000290.1, read on the forward strand.
CGAGAAAACAGCAACCATCCGATCAAAATCCAAATCGGCACTGTCGCAAGCGGCTTGTCGCGAAAATCGCGAGCGAGGATCATCATCCCCTGCTTCCAAGGTTGTAGATCAAACGCATCGATCAAGGGTTCGCCCCACGAGAATCCCTCGCGATACCAAATCGGCATGGTGCTGGGCACCCACAAAACATGCTCGGCAACAAACGCCGCATGTTCGTCAATCAAATCCGCTAGTCGCCGCTGTTCGACCTCTAAATTGCTCAACCGGCTCAGCCGTTTACGGGCAATTTCCGTGAGTTCGCGATAGAGTGTCAAACGATCGTTAAAGACACGGCGAAGTTGGTCTTCGATATGTTCGCGATCGTCCGCAGAGATCATCCCGTCGCGACTTTCGATATAGCGATCCACAGCCGCATCGAGATCCAACAGTTTTCGCCGCTCGTTTTCCCACTTCAAAATCTCGACCGTCAACTCACTCATCGCCGCGCGTCGCTTGCGAGATTCCTGATGATACGCCGACGTGCTGGGCAACTCATTTTTCTCGTTGCGAAGCAGTATTCCGATCTCTTCGGAAAACTGAGCCGCTTCGGCTTGATCCCGTGTCTCGGTGAACTGAGCGTTACGTGCCAAATACTCTTCGCGAGTGACGACGATCGCCTTGCGACTCTTTTCCAGCTCTTCTAGCAGCGACGTTTTGCGATTGGCCAAGGCGAGGTTGATTTCAGCGGCATCCTTAATTTCCTGGTCTGCGGATTGAACCGCTTCGACCGCCTGGCTCGCCTTACGCATCGCCTCGGCCTGTTCCGCTTTGGCCAATGCGGACTGCAAATTTTCGACTTGCTTTTGTTTCAGCGTCTGTTCGCGAGCGGTGGCATCACGCTGAAGCGCCAGCAGTCGTTGGGCGTCTTCGGCCACGCGGGTTTCGGTATCGAACAGATCCAAGTCGCTTTTGAGCTGCAGTATCTTTGTCTGCAACGAACTGCGACGCGCCGTCTGCAGTGGATCGGTGTCGTCTTCGGCAATCTCGCTCAACTGTTTCTCGGACTCGACCAAAGCCGACCGGGACGAAGCGATCAGTCCGGGCAATTCGGACGTCCGTTTGCCCCAGAAATCGACCTGCTCATTTAACACGCTCAACTGTTGATCTAAGACAGCGAGATCCGCAAACGCTTGGCGATGCATCACCTGCAATTGGTTCAGCGGCATCTCGTTGACGTTCACGTCGTCCTCGAGAGGACGCACCGCTAATTTTTCAAGCCGAGATTGGGCGGTGCTGAGATCTTCGGCGACAGTGGCCGACTGTTTGGTCAACAACTCCATTCGCTGGGCCGCTGCCTTGGCCTCGTCGATTCGCGAGATCGCCTTTTTCAGTAGCTCGACAATTTGTGCCTTTAGCGCGTCATCCAAATCGACCGATGCGGTGACCTGTTGAATCCGCGTTTCCAGATCACTTTTGCTGGGCACTTGGGGGTCGGGAAGCCCATTGGTCGGCACCCCGTTTGCCTTGTCGGAATCGTCGGACATCGACGCCGCGTTCGCGTCGGGCGAAGAAACCCCATCGACTTGTTCGGCCGCCGCGGTTGCCTCGGCTGCCGAACGGTCATTGCGTGGGGGGAGGCTCGATTGCGAGTTGGTCGATTGCGAGTTGGTCGATTGCGGGCGGGTCGATTGCGAATCCGCTGCCCCCGGCGAGTTTCCTTCTCGGGTCGAGGTTCCTTCTCCGGGCGCGGTCAGCTGTAGCGGTGGCGTCTCCTGAGCCGCTACCTGAGTGATGCAAAGAAACAGCAACAGACAGAACATGCCGCTTTGACAAATCCAGAGTCTGCCGCATGACGCAGCCCTCAAAAAACACAAACGACGCAAAAGAGACTCCATTGGGTCGAAAACCGCCTGCTCGATGACAAGCCTGCCCTCTACAGCAGCGATAGCCACTCAAGCTTACGCGGCGTAGCATATTGGGGTCAATTACGTTCGACCATGAACCGACCGCAGTTTCCGGAATCGACCGATGCCAAACGACACGGCAAATCGTTCGCGACACGGCAAATCGCTCGCGAGGTTCTCGGGGGTTCGCGGTTCAAAGCCGAGCGACTTCGGCTACATTCATGCAAATCACAGCAGCGCATCCTATTTCCAGCTCCAGTATTTCCAATCATTGGACTCCATTTTCCCCGATAGATTGAGGCTCCCGACGTGGGACGTAGGCGACGAAGAATTCCTTGGGCCCTCGTTTTGGCCATCACGCTCGCCTGCATCGCGGCGGCCTACGTTTTTGTCATGGCATGGTGGCAATCACGAGGCACCTCGCATTACCGCCCAGCGGACCTCTACCTGACTCGGTTGATGGACGTGGCGATTGCGGCTTGGTTGTTTTGGATTGGGTCGTCGATCGGCAGCTTTCTAAACGTGGTCGCATGGCGAATGCCGCGAAACCAAAGCGTCAATGGACGATCGTATTGCCCACGCTGCAGCACCCGGCTGAAGGCACGTGACAATTTCCCTGTGTTTGGTTGGTTGGCGCTGCGGGGACGGTGCCGTACTTGCCGGCTTCCGATCTCGCCACGCTATCCGATTGTCGAAGCGGCAGTCGGCATCAGCATCACCTTGGTCGGGATCGCCGAGATCTATCGCTTGAGTCTGCCGTATCAAGACCAACACTGGCACGGGGGCCCGCTGTGGATTCCGATCGTCGATCAAGCGATGCTGTTGACGCTGCTGTATCACGTAATCGCAATCGCAATGAGCTGGGCGATCGGGTTAATTCGCATGGACGGCCATCCGCTGCCTCGACGGCTGAGCGGCACCGCGGCGGTAATGTTGATCGGCGGCATGCTAATCGTTCCGTCCGTGATGACAGTCCCCTGGCAAATGCAGGTGTCTGCGAGGTGGCGAGGCGACGGGCTATATTTTGATGCATTGATGCGAGTGATCACGGCGTTGGTGGCTGCCACGTTTCTGGGCCGCTGTTTGGCTCGAGGGCTGTGCATCGGTGCGGATCCCAAACTTGATCCGCTGGGGAAATCGACGATTCGGTTGGTCGATTTGATCACGATGATTGCGGTACCGGCATTGGTGCTGGGATGGCAATCCTTGCCCGCCGTGCTGGTGGTCGGAGCCTGTATTGCATTGGCTTTAGGCCGCGTCTTGCCAAGTTCGACAGACATGCTCGGCCGCTTTGCCATCGCGATGCCGATCACACTATGCTTGTCGATTCTGTTGTGGCGTCCGCTACACGCAGCGGCGTTTTGGCCTAGCGACGGCAGCTCGCCCTGGGTGCTCTTGGCGGCTGCCGCGTTGCTGTTGATCACCCCGACGTGGCTTCGGGAAAGGCAAACGCTAGAGGGCCAATCACTGCCCTTTGACGAACCCAATGACCACGACAGCGCCGCAGCAGACTCAACTGTTTCTAAAAATTGATCCGCAAGCCATAGACTTGGGCTCGCTCGGGTAACTAAAATTTGCAAATCCGAAATCGGCGATGGTTCCGATTTCACTTCCCCACTATTTGGCGAGTTCGCGGTCATGAAAAGACGCATGTTGAGTGTTTTAGTTTTGACTATGGCTTTGGTCGTATCGGCAAACGCAGACGATGCGAAACCGAAAAAGAAAGGCGATCGGGCAGGCGGAAGAAATGCGGGTGCAGCCCAGTTGATGAAACCGTTCGCAGAGGTTGACTTGACGGAAGAGCAAACCGCCAAGATCAAAGCCTTGGGCAAGGCAATGAACGAGAAGAGCAACGCGATCCGTGAGGAAGCGGGTGTTACCCAAGAATTGATGAAAAAGCGAGCCGAAGCGATGAAGGAAGCTCGCGAATCAGGCAAGAAAGGAAAAGAGTTGGCAGCCGAAGTCGACGCCAAGGCAGGTTTTTCGGAAGCTCAGGTCAACGCGATGAAAAAGGTGGCGGAACTTCGCAAGAACTTCATGCAGGAAGCGGTCGCTCTGCTGACGCCCGAGCAAAAGGAAAAGCTTCCCGCCCGCGTCAAAGCGGCTGGAAAACCAGTGGGCAAAGAAAAAGCCAAAGGTAAAGGCAAGAAGAAGAAAGAGGCTGAATAGGCCTTTTCCCTGCCTCTTCCCCCCACAGAAAACCCAACTGGAAACGGTTGATAACGCAAAGCTTCGGTTCATGATTGAATCGAAGCTTTTTTGTTATGATTAAGCGTTCTGGTGCGGCGGCTAAGGGCCATTCCCTGTGCGTCGACCGACAATCCATCGACCCCCACAAGGCAATCCAAACGTGAGACTATTTAGTTCGGCGATCCTCGCACTCGCTCTTTTGACTGGCATCGCTTCGGCGGAAACCACCAAACTTGTCCTGGTCGCGGGCAAACCATCCCACCCACCTCGGATGCACGAATTCAACGCCGGGGTTCAACTATTGGCAAAAAGTTTGTCGTCGGTCGAGGATTTGGAAACCGAATTTGTCTTGAACGGTTGGCCTGAGGACGAATCGGTCTTTGACAATGCCGATGCCGTCGTGTTCTACATGGATGGCGGCGGCCGACATGAAGTGGTCAAAGAAGAGGGCCGTCGATTGAAGCTTATCGACAAATGGGTCAAAAATGGCGTCGGCGTCGGTTTCATGCACTTCGGCGTCGAAGTGGTTGCGGATCAAGCGGGCGAGGAATTCAAAGATTGGATCGGCGGCCATTACGAACACATGTTCTCGTGCAACCCGTTCTGGGAACCAAAGTTTGTCACGCTGCCGGATCATCCCATCACTCGCGGGGTAAAGCCCTTCCAGATCAAAGATGAGTGGTACTTCAACATGCGGTTTGCGGGTGACATTGCCGGAAACGAAGCAGCAGAAGTCGATGGAGTCAAATTTCAACCGATCTTGGTCGCCGTGCCATCGGATGATGTTCGCGATGGCCCCTATGTTTACCCCAGAGGCCCGTACGAACACATCCAGGCAAACCAAGGTCGCGCCGAAGCGATGATGTGGGTCGTCAATCGCGACGATGGTGGACGCGGACTTGGATTCACCGGCGGCCACTTTCACGACAATTGGGGCAATGACGATTTCCGCAAAGTCGTGCTCAACGGATTGCTCTGGCTGGGCAAGCACGAGGTCCCCGAGGGCGGCGTCGAGTCGGCAGTCACCCAAGCCGACCTGGACGCCAACCTCGACAAAAAGAACCGCCGCTAAAGAAGTGGGATAGGCTTCCAGCCTGTCAGTCCAGCTTCGTTACTTATTTTTCCTTTGCCAACATGTTATTGACCTACAATCTCGCGTCTCCGGTTAATTTGGGCGACACCGCGCGTCTCGGACTTACCTGAGGCGAACGGTGTCATTGACGCATCGATGCCACTGGATTCCCGCAAAGTCGCGGAACAACGATAGTCGGAACGATGCCCCAGCAGTACTTTCAGGTTCACTCCACAATTGCTCAACGCACAAGTCTATCGCAAACTTTCGAAGGCGGTCGTTGCGCATCAAAGTGAGGACTTGCTGACGTCGGATGTATTTGGTGCGTTAAAATACTTGCCTAGCCAATATCTTGCTCGCGTTCTCACGACGATTGCTTCCGAGAACAAACAAAGCGCCGAATTCAACGGCATCTTGCCAGATCTACTAGCGCAAATTGAAACCTTTCGCTTCCGTTTTTGGCCAAACTACCGCAACCCGGATGGCTTTCCCGGACTACGAACCGAACCGGACGTCGAACTCCACAGCAACGGAGCGATTTTGTTTTTCGAAGCAAAACTCAATAGCGGTTTTGCCCCATCGCAAGTCGAACGAGAATTGCTCGTTGCATGTGAGCAAGCGAATCACCGAGAGTTTTTCCTAGTCCTAGTGACACGGGGAATGGCGGCGGGAATGTTCCGGTGCAACGAGAAATGGATCAGTCTTGAAGAGTATATGGAGAATGCAAAGGTCGCTTACGCAGAGCGTCCTGATATTGCACTCAAAATTAGCAAGAACCGATCTAGAATCCTGACGATAAGCTGGGAATCAATAATGAAAGCGATGCTAGATGCATCCGAGCAAGTCAGCGATACAGACACAGGTGAAAACGAGAGCGATAGGCGGTCGCGACAGATGGCTTGGGACCTAATGAGGGTCATGCGAGCTCGGAATCTTTTCGTATTCCGTGGTTTTTCAACTCTTGGCAACTTGAACTTCCCCCCCTCCCACTCTGACCAGCCCATATTCTTTCGCTCGGAATCCCTCATGAGCCCAAGTACTAACGTTGAAATAAACATCTCGAAAAACATCAACTCGGGAATGTCGTTGGTTTACAAACTTTATGGGGAAATGAATGCCCTGTTGAAGGTTCTGCAAAGGGCACTAATGAATTCTGAAAATGACCTACGACCTCAGAACTCAAAAGGGTTTCGACTTTATTCGATCACAGAAAAATCGTTCCCCGAGCAACTGATGGCAACCGACATGGGACTCGTTTTGGCAATCGGTGCCGAAACCCCCGACTTAGCCGCGACAAAATCAACGAAGAAAGCTGGGCAAAAACAAAAATCTAGAAAACCATCGAAAATCACTTCTCAGTCGCGTTACCTAATGATTCGCGCCGTCCTTTTTGATCCCGATGAGAATATCATGACATTTGAACCTGGGATCATAGCTGCGGTCGTTGGCGATCTAACTTGGCGGTCAAAAACGGTCAGCAAGAACTTGGAATGCGACGAATTCGACGTCCGGCCGAAGGCAATCAGCAGTCTTGCCAAACGGATCACCGTCACAGCAGAAATCGGAGACACGATCACTCCCCGGCCAGAGTCTCAAGATCCGAGATTGAAGGGGAAGATTCAGCGGATCGAGTTCAGACCATTGAGTGAATTGACGTCGGAGCAGCAGGTCAACGAATTCATCGCAACCTTACTGCACATGTCAGCCGAAGGCGTACGCGCATCCGATAGGCGTACGCCTATCGGCTAACGGCAACGCTGTGAAGCAATTTTGTGACTCGAATGCTTACGTTTTGAAGTTGCACTTTTGTATAAAGGGGCAACGCCCC
>NZ_ANOG01000291.1 GCF_000346295.1 Rhodopirellula maiorica SM1
CCCTAAGCCGGACGTTCTCTGACGCGTGAGCGGCTCACTGAATCAACAAGCCGCTAGCGAGAAATTCCGGCGAATTCCACTACCTCGACCCCAAGGCTTTAAAGGTGTCGAAATCCTAAACGTATTTTTCGAGCAGTTTGGCAAGTTGCTCGGGATTGTCGTCTTCTTGCAATTTAGCAATCTGGTCCTCTTTTAAGCCAATTTTTGCCAGATGGCTGGTCAGCCGCTTCCACACCTGAGCTCGCTTTTTGCCTTCGCTGAGGTACAACTCCGTGACCGCTTCTTGAGCCTTTTGCAGCCCGATCGAATCGCGATTTTCGTAGTAATTCTTGATTATCTTTTCTTGGTGCCGAGTGCGTTCGGTCATTGTCACTCCGTAGTGAAGGATGGCTGAAAATGTTGCGACGAGGAAACTTCCGTTTTCCGTCCGATTTTGACTGCGGGCCGTGCGGATTTGCCGCAGATGCGATTGCCGCATACGCATTTGCCAGCGACGGGCAAATCGCGATTCTGAACTGTACCCTGTTATCGGTCATGGGCCAGTTATTCTATAGTAGCGGTGATCCGAGGCCGGGCTAGCGTCGTGTTTGCCCATGATCGATCGCGGCTCTGCACGCCGAGAGCTGTGTGCACAGGCGATTGCCCGTCTATTTTTGTTTTTTATTAAAGAGACCTTCTAGCGATGACAGTTTGCCGTGGTGTGCGAGGTGCGACCAGCGTTGAGAAAGATGATCGTGATCAAATTCTCACCGCGACTCGTCAATTACTTGCGTTGATGATCCGTCAGAACGAGATCGAATCGGCGGACGTTGCGAGCGCTTTCTTTACGGTCACCAGCGACTTGACGGCCGAGTTTCCCGCCTTGGCCGCCCGCCAACTCGGGTGGCTCGAAGTACCGCTGTTGTGTGGTTACGAGGTATCGGTCGAAGGCTCGCTGCCGCGCTGTATCCGCGTCATGCTGCACTGGAACACCGACAAGCCTCAATCCGAAATCCACCACGTTTACCTGCACGAAGCCAAGCGATTGCGCCCCGATCTCTCCAAATATCCGCCGGTGGATTTTGAGGAACTGGAGTGCTGGATTCAGGATCATTTGAGCGCCGAAGGCTAGGAGTTGACGTTGGCTTCATCACCACGGATTCGTTGGAAACCGGACACCGCCCTTTCGACGATTCACGCTGCCTATACGGTTGCGGTGGGGGCTAACTGTACCGACGAAAAACTCGAGCAGGCACTTGTACCCTACGCCACGCAGGTCAACGAGCGTTTGCTCTCGTCGTCGATCGATATGCGTAGCTTTTGGAGTCGATTGGTTCGCGAATCGATTGGTTGCGACGAAACTCGGGCGGCTTGCGAAACGGCGCTGGTCGCCTCGGGATGCAGCGAATTGCAAGTCGACCAGACGACTCGCGGGATTGTGCGACAATTGGATGAATGCCGAATTGTGGTCAATGACCGTTTTCCCCGCCTGCTCGATCAACTCGAACTTCGCTCGCGTCCGCTGCGAGAACGCTGGGACACCGTCGGCCGCGGCGTGTTGAATCAAGTCGCCAAGCAGATTTGGGGGCAGAGTCCTCCGCGAAATTGGTGGCCGACCGGCGTCGATGGCTTGTTTGTCCAACCGATCCGAGGTGGCGATGGCGGATTCGAACCCGGTTGCGACGAGGGCAAAAACGCGGCGATTTGGATCGAAGCGATGCTGACCGATGCGTTGCCTAAGGTGCCTGAGGTGGTGCGGGTGGCTTGGTTGGTCACGCGTGTGGCCATTGAGCGACATATCGCCCAAAAATCGCTGACCTCCAAACCGGGCGACAGCACGTTTGGACGCCCCGCATCGTTGACGTCGGCATGGGCATTTGCTTCGGTGCCATTGGTACTGCGGGCTGCGTCGGAGCTGGATCTGGTGGCCAGTGATGCCTTGCCGATATCTGCGGCGACCCGGTTGTGGCGTCTCAGCGATGCGGCGATCGCTGGCGATGTCGTCACACAGTGGTGGGAAAAACTCGATCGTGATCCGCAACCATTGCCAGTCGCATTGAAATCGTTGTCGCAAGCGATCGAGGAAAACAAGCTGATCTCGCATCCCGCCGAACCATTTTAAGGCCACGTCGTTTTTAAGGCTACGTCGTTCGTTTCCGCGTTCGCAGACGCCTGCTGAAACCGTCATCCGTTTTTCACAATTGGATGCCGTTGACAGAAACGGGGGCGGTTTCGTAGAGCGGATGTCCTCGACTCGCGATTCATCAGCAGGGGGATGTTTCCGATATTCCGGATTCTTTTGCTACCTCTTTGCCCACAGTGATATTACGATGTCTTAAAATGAGACGTTCAAAGGTCCGGTTGTTGCATTCGTGCTAGATGCAGTTCGGACGGCTCGAATGGTATCGAGTGTTCATGACGCCAAGAAGCGACAGATGACAGCATATTTGATGGTGCGCAGCGGGCCTCAGAAAGGCCGGCAATTTAATCTCGACCCTGAACGGCCGATGCATATCGGGCGGGGGAAGAGTTGTGAAATTATGCTGACGGACCCCGTCAGTTCGCGTTTCCATGCCGTCATCTATTTCGAGGATGGCAATTGGCATCTCCGCGACACCAGTAGCCGCAACGGGACCTTGGTCAACGACCAAAAAACCGACCATGCTCGGATGCTCAACCACCACACGGTCAAAATTGGTGCCACCGAACTCGAGTTGATCGAGCCGGAAGGGAATTCAACGGAAGAAACATCGCTGACCCAGACCATTGCGTGGGAATCGGTCAAGACCGAGCATCGCTGGACCGCCGACGAGGAAGACCCGATCGCCAAGGTTGCCGCGACCGGCTACCTGATGGATCTGTACTCATTAAGTCTGAGTTTGCTGCGTTGTGAAAGTCCCGACGAGGTGATCAACACGCTGATTGAATTGCTCCGCGATCGAACCGATGCCGACGTTGTCGGGTTGTCATTTGATTCGGGCGACGGTCGATTGAAACCGCGACGCGTTGAACCTGCCGATGCTGCTGACTTGGTGACGATCGAAAAATCGCTGTTGAAACGAATCGTCAAAGAGGGCGAAGCGGTATGGATTAATGATCCAGCGAAGGCGGATGCCAGTGAAATCCGCACCACCGGCAAAGATCAAATGTGGTCCGACATCATCTATGCTCCGATCGGCAGCGATGATACCAACGTCGGACTGTTGCAGTTGTACCGCCGCGAACCGAAGTTCAGTGAATCGCAATTCGAATTGACCGTTTCCGCCGCCCGCCTGTTGTCGATTGGGTTAAGCCAAGCGTTTGAACGTGATTCGTTGCGGGCCGATCGTCGACGGATCGCCGACCGGAACGCCGATTCCGACGAACTGGTCGGTACGAGCGCCGTGATGCAGAAGTTAAAAGAGCGGATCGATCGCGTCGGCAACGCCAGTGGCAGTGTGCTGATTCGGGGTGAAAGCGGGGTTGGAAAAGAGTTGGTGGCCCGTGCGGTGCATCGCGCAAGCCGACGATCCAAACGGCCGATGTTGACCGTCAACTGTGCCGCGATTCCTCACGATTTGATCGAAAGTCAATTGTTTGGGCATCGCAAAGGATCGTTTACCGGCGCCGATAGCGACCACATTGGTTGGTTCCAACAAGCCCATACGGGGACTTTGTTTTTGGACGAGGTGGGCGAATTGACGCTCGAAGGCCAGGCGAAATTGTTGCGAATCCTCGAAGGGCATCCATTTTTGCCTGTCGGTGCGACCGAAGAGGTGTTGGTGGATGTGCGGGTGATTGCCGCGACCAACCGCGATCTCGCCGAATTTGTCCGAGAGAAACGTTTCCGGGAAGATCTGTTTTATCGGCTCAGCGTGTTTGAGTTGCTCGTGCCGCCGCTGCGTGATCGCGGTGACGATATCGAGCTGTTGGTCGGTCACTTTCTAGAGCACTTTCGTCGCCAACATGGCCGCCCGATGCTGGCGATGAGCGACGAAGCACGAACGCGATTGTTGGAATACGCGTGGCCGGGCAATGTTCGGCAATTGCGGAACGTGATCGACAGCGCGGTGGTGATGGCCGACGATCCGGCGATCGAAGCTGACGATCTGGGACTGCGAGACGCGGGATTGAGCCGGCTGGACACCCTCCGTTTGGATGAATGGGAGCGTCGGCTGATCCGCAAGGCGCTCGAGCGTACCGGTGGCAGCGTCCCCGAAGCGGCTGCACTGTTGGGGATCAGCCGTGCGACCGCGTATCGCAAGATCACCGAATATGAGATCGACCGCTAAAACAGGAACGCGGAAATCTCGTCGCTACCGGCAGACATAGGTGATTCTGGGCTGTTTTCTCCGTTTCTAGCCCAAATCGTCCCGCTTCCTCTTGTCAAAATCGGCGCCGGAAGCGACACTTTCGGGCTTCCTCGAATTCGATGTGTGAACGCCTGGTGTCAATTGTCGACACTAGTACACGCGGGAAGGCGGTCATCGCCGTCCCCATGCGGATCGCACGCTGGCAGCAGTTCGCTTGCAGATTTTGTCTCTGAGCGGCTTCACTCCTGCCGATGTCCCCAAACCGCGTCCTGGACGCAAAAAGGCAAAGTAGTATGGCCCGATATACAGGCCCCAAAGCAAGAATCAACCGTCGCCTCGGCGCCCTTCTTTATGAAACAGCCGGTGCCGCACGTGCATTGGACCGACGTAACACCCCGCCCGGGATGCACGTTCGTGGACGTCGCCCGAGTAACTACGGGATGGCGTTGATGGAGAAGCAAAAGATCAAGCACTATTACGGTTTGGGCGAACGTCAACTTCGTCGTTACTTTGATGCGGTTGGTCGTAAATCGGGTAACACCGGTGAATTGTTGCTGTTGATGTGCGAGCGTCGTTTGGACAACGTGGTTCGCCGCGTTGGTTTCACCAAGACTCGTCCTCAAGCTCGCCAAGGCATCACGCACGGTCATTTCCGCGTCAACGGCGTGAAGGTTACCAAGCCCAGCTACCAGCTTCGCCCTGGCGATATCGTCGAAGTTCGTGGTCGTGAAAATTTGAAGAATCTTTATCGCGGTGTGATCGCCAACGCTTCGCCCGACGCGCTGGATTGGGTCACCTTCGATAGCGAAAACCTCAAGGCTACTGTGCTGGGACTGCCTGGTGCCAGCGACATTAGCTTGCCCGTGGATGCGAACAGCGTCGTCGAATTCTTGTCACGATAAGCTTTCGCGACTCTGCGTTTCCCCTTGCATACCGAGCCCCCACATTTGGGTGAAGTCCGCTTTCCTGTGGAGCCGGCTTGGTACATTGTCACAAATCAGAACCGGCAATTTAGGTTGCCGGTTCTGTTTATAATGACGTCTCCCTGAGCCGCGTAACCGAATCGCTAGGTTGCGATGGGCTGTCTTTACGAATCGTCCCTATCGCTTTTTTGAGAGGCAAACTCCTCTGATGCATAGTCCTGTTGTTGTTCTCGGTGGTGGTCCTGGTGGTTACGCAGCGGCGTTCTTGGCTGCCGACGAAGGCCTTGATGTGACGATTGTCGAAGCCGAGCCTCGTCTCGGTGGTACCTGTCTGCTTCGCGGCTGTATCCCTAGCAAGGCACTTCTGCATGTGGCCAAGGTGATCAGCGAAGTGGACGAGCTGCGTGAAGATTGGGGCGTCGTGTATGATGAAAAGCCCAAAATCGATGTCGACAAAGTGCGGGCTCGCAAAGAGAAAGTGATCTCGAATTTGACCGGCGGATTGGGCCAGCTGGCGAAACGCCGCAACGTGACCGTCATCCAAGCGCGGGGCACGTTCCTGAACTCGACCACGCTGAAACTTGAGGGCGATGACGAATCGATCCCCGAAGGTGGCGAATTGACGTTCGACCACTGCATCGTTGCGACTGGCAGCGTGCCCACCATGCCGCCCGCGTTCGACATCGGCAGCGACCGTGTGATGGATAGCACCGGTGCCCTCGCCCTAACCGATATCCCCGAAACCTTGTTGGTCGTCGGTGGCGGTTACATCGGTTTGGAAATGGGCAGCGTGTACGCTCATCTCGGCTCGAAAGTCTCGGTAGTCGAACTTGCCGAAGGCCTGTTGCCCGGCGCCGATCGTGACCTCGTCAAACCGCTTGCCAAACGCATCAACCAAATGTGCGAAGGCCGCGTGATGCTCAATACCAAGGTTGGCTCGCTCGCCGAAGATGGCGACAAAATCCAAGTCACCTTTGAAGGTCCCGCCCACTTTGGTCACGAAAAATTTGACCGCGTCCTGATCAGTATCGGGCGTCGCCCGGTGACTCGCGGGCTCGGACTGGAAAACACAAGCGTGGTCGTCAACGAGCGTGGCTTCATCGAATGTGACGCTCAACAACGGACCGCCGATCCTCATATCTTCGCGATCGGCGACGTCGCAGGCGATCCGATGCTCGCTCACAAAGCGACGCACGAAGGCCGCGTGGCAGCCGAGGTCATCGCGGGCAAACCTGCTGCGTTTGACAAGGTCGCGATTCCTGCGGTCGTCTTTACCGACCCCGAAATAGCCTGGGCCGGTTTGACCGAAGGCGAAGCCAAAGCGGCCGGACGCAAGGTCGATGTCGAAGTTTACCCGTGGGCCGCAAGCGGCCGCGCTCAAGCGTTGAACATTACCGATGGCTTGACAAAATGGTTGGTCGATCCCGAAACCCAGCGGGTGCTCGGTTGTGGCATCGTCGGTAGCGGCGCAGGTGAGTTGATCGCCGAAGCGGTGTTGGCGATCGAAATGGGATGCGAAGTGCACGACATCACCGAGAGCGTTCACCCGCACCCGACGCTCAGCGAGACGCTGATGAATGCAGGCGAAGTCCACTTCGGTACGGCGACGGAAATCTACAAGCCGAAAAAGAAGCCAGCTGCCGCAGCAAGCTAAAGCGCGGCCAGCCCGTTATCGCCAGCCCGTTATCGCTGGGCCCGTTACCTTTCGGGGCGATTGCTCCAGTCGCCCATACCCCAGCTGGTCACTAAACGCTTCCAATCCTCGATCAACGCGCCCAACAAGAAGGTCGCGTTTTTTGCATAGCGAGGGACGAGTCGTTTGGGGTCGGTGCACATCCGGTAAGCCCACTCTAACCCCATCTTCTGACAAAGGATCGGAGCTCGCTTGGCCTTTCCGGCGATGAAGTCAAAGGACGCGCCGAGTTGGATGCTAACGGGGATTCCTAGTCGTTTGTAGTTTTCGTGGATCCATTTTTCGCCTTTGGGTTGCCCGAATGCGACCAGCAGGATTGCCGCACCTGATTTCTTGATGCGTTGATCTTGTTCAGCTTGCTCACGCTCACTGAGTTTACGAAACGGAGGCGACTCGATGCCCGAAATTTTGAGCCCGGGGTACATCGCTTGCAGCTTCTTGGCGCACTGAGCCGCCACGCCCTCTTCTCCGCCCAAGAAGTAGATCCCCCAACCGTTGTCGCTACAACGTTCGGCCAGATGATAGATCATCTCGCTGCCGGCGACCCGTTCGGGGATCGGTTTTTTGGACAATCGACTACGCGAAACAATCGGTTGTCCGTCGGCTAGGATCAGGTCCGCGTTGTCGGTGATCACGCCCATTTCAGGATCACGATGGTGCAGCATACAGTAGTTCACGTTTGCGGTGATCACGTAGCTTGGAGTGCGGCGCTGAACCAAGCATTCGATCCAATCCACCGCTTCGGCAAGCGTCAGGTGATCAAACGGCACATCCCAAACCTCACTGCGAATCCGGTCCGGCAGCGGCGGAGCCGGTTGCGGCACCGTCGCAGCAGCAGCGGAATCGCTCTGCACGCTTGGATTGAGAGGTTCGTTCATTGCAGGCACAGCCACAGGAATGCCAAAGGGAGCTACTGTCGAAGTGTAATTCATTGCTCGGTTGCTTTCCGCAATTGGATGAATCAGGAAATTTCAGAGTGAGAGATTTTGTTTGGGCGGCGGAGTCACGTGACCCTGCACGTGACTCTCAACGCTACGTCACAGCGACCGGCCATTTCGCTCGGATCGCCTCAGCCCTGCTGGGAACTTTGGACCCTTTTGCGGGATTGTCCGGTTGTAGCGAATCGGCGGGTTCGTCAAAGTAACGCCCATGAATGAGCGAAAAATGATCGTGATCTCGGTCGAAGGTTTGGCTGCATCCGCGCTCGGTTGCTACGGGGCTTCGTGGAATGAAACGCCCGCGATCGACTTGATCGCTAGCCGTGGTTGCCTGTGGGATCGCGCGATCGCCGAACATGATGATGGCCTAAAGGTGCTGGCGGATTGGATTCGACCGCCCGCTTCGCACGATCCGGACCACTGGATCCCCCGCTGGAACGAATTGGGGGCGGTCGAATTGGTCACCGACGATCCCCGTTTGTCGCAACAATCGCTGGACGACGATTTTGACCAATCTTGGCTGATCGAATTGGATCCGCCGGATGCCGAGACGTTGCCAGCCGAAGAGCTCGAAGAAACGCACCTCGCCAGCCTGTTTGCGAGCCTCTTTTCTCGAATCGAGGATCCTGACCCGGCAGCCGTATGGTGGCTGCACACACAGTCGTTGGTCAAATGTTGGGATGCGCCACGATGGTTGGTGCCGCTGGATGCCGACGAATTATCCGCGGGCGAACCGAGCGAGGAATTGGATCTTTTGCCCGAAACCGATATGGAATTCGATGAAGCCGAGTGCGAAATGCCCCCTTGGGTCTTTCCTGATGTGGTGCCACCGCAAGTAACACTGACCGAACGATCGCATCCCGATCTGGCGGTGGCGTGGA
>NZ_ANOG01000292.1 GCF_000346295.1 Rhodopirellula maiorica SM1
TTAACAAGCCGCTAATAGACGCAAAGACTCCTGCCTAGCTGCTTAGAAGCGGGGTTCGTTCGCAAGAATTACGTCGCATTGGCGGTGCTGACCAGCAATTGGTCGACTTCGTTGCTGACGATCACGCCGTAGTTGATCGCGCCCAACCAACCGCTCATGATGATCCCGACACTGCCCGCATGGAACATGCCGCCGACTTGCTGAGGCAGTTCGCGGCTGACGCCAAGCCCTTCGAACTTGGTGCCAAAGCTCGCGCCCAACTCATGACGCGTGTAGTGATTGAATGTTCGCGGCGTGGCCGCTTCGGCGCGATCAATCTTGTTGCGAATCCCTGGGATGTATTTCTCCAACGCATCGATCGTCGATTCGACGAGCTCTTGCTTGCTGGTGGCGTATTCTTCGTCACTCATGTCGGCCCAGTCGGACCAATTCGCGTTGGTACTGCTGACGATTGCATAACGCTCTTTCTTTTTCTCGGGCCGCGTCCGGGGGTAATAAAAACTGAAGGTACGGCTGGTGATATCGCGGCTCAACAACAAGTCGGTACGGAACTCTTTGGCCGTGCTGGTAAAGAACAAATCGCCACCCGATTCGTCAATTTCTTCGCCTTCTTTCAGCGCCATATAGACTTGCGTGCTGCTGTTGTTCAGCCGCACTTCTTCGGCTCGCTCGACATAGTCTTTGTCCAAGACTTCGCTGCCGAGCATCTTTAAGACGGTCGTTTTCAGGTTTGCGTTGCTGACCACCGCGCGACAACGAATCGTTCGCCCGTTGACTTCGACCGATTGGACACTGCCGTCTTTGACGTTGATCTTGTCGACCCCGCAACGGATGCGAATGTCGACATTGTTCGATTCAAGTTCCTTTTTCATCCGAGCGACGAGGTCCTCGGTGCCCCCTTCGTAGATAAACACGCCCTTGCTCATAAAATTACTGAACACGATCCCATAGGTGATCGCGGGGTCTTCGAGCGTCGATCCGTTGGCATACGTGATCGGTTCCATCAACAACCGCACCACGTCGTCGCGACCGGGAAAGAAACGATCGAACAGTTGACGCGTCGTCAAATCTTGGTCGTCGTAGAAGTTCATGCTTCGCGCGGTATCAAAAAACGCGTTGACTGTTTCCGGAGCGATACCAAAGTCGGTGGTCAACAACCGCGTAAAGTCTTCGCGATTGAAGGTGGTCGTCAGCGAGAACTGAGGATTGTCGAAGCGAATGTTTTTCAGCTGCACAATACGATCGGCGATATCGCGGTTCCAATAGCGGCGGCACGATTTGATCATGCCGTGAGGGAAGCCGTGCAGTGAAACGTCAAAGATGTGGCCACCGGGACGCAAGAACCAAGTCGCCAAACCACCCAATTTGTAATGTTGTTCGAGCAGCAGAACGCGGTGGCCGGCGCGACCGAGGATGTTGGCTGAAGTCATTCCGGCAAGCCCGCTGCCAATCACGACCACGTCATATTCGTCCGCGGCACCTTTAAGGAAATCTTTCGCCATCGATGAAACTGCAAAAACAAAGAAGGGGGGATGTGAGAAACAAGCGTTAGGCAGCTAGGCAGAAGTCTTTCCGTCTATTCGCCGCTAGCGTCCAAACGGCTAACGGGATTTCACCCAATGATTTCTGCCTACCTGCTTAGAAGATACAGCAAAACGCCGAATCGTTAGAGAGGGCCTTGATCGGGCTGCAGCTCGGCGAACACACCGATTTGGTTTTCTGCAGGTGGTTTATCCCCGTAAAGCATCACGCCGGCGTTGCCGACGAGCCAGCGATCGTCGATCAAGCGGATCGAACCTGTTTTGCCTGCTCGCACCGTCTGTTTACCGATCCCGGATCGCAACGCGTCATGAGTGCCGCGAAAAATGGTCACATGCTCGGCCGGCAACACGGTCGCCAAACGCTTGGTCCCGCGGTCGCTCTGCACCGTCGCGGTGATTTTCCACCGCGAGTCTCGTGGATCCGAGCCAATTTTCACCGTGACGACGGACTCGCCCGGCGGCAAATCGACTGCGGCAAACCAATCCGGAGCCGACGAGTCCCTGGGCCACAATGTGCTATAACACACGCGG
>NZ_ANOG01000293.1 GCF_000346295.1 Rhodopirellula maiorica SM1
CTGAAACGTAACTCCTGCTGGCAATTGGAATTCAAGTGCGGTTCGAGCGGATTCCTCGCCCGCGACGATGCCGCCGCTGCCCAATGCTTCGGCCAGATTGACGTAAGGCCCCTGTGTAGAAGATACGCCAGAGGCTGTAATCAATTGAACGCCGTCAGCTAAACCAGGAAACACTACGACAGTCTGTCGGCCCAGTGAAGCAGTCGAACTTACGAACAAGTCTGCTTTGTACTTTCCAGTCTCGCGACTGAATCGAATGTTCTCAAAGTGCGTTTCCGCGTCTGTCGCTTCACTGAGCGTGGACAAATCGACCGCCGGGCTGGGTTGAGCGTTCGTTGCTGATGTGGCAAAGAAAGAGCGAGGCGAATGATTCGGCTTGACCTGATTGGAAAGTGGAATGATCCTCGCGGCCCCGTTACCGTCGACGTCTTGATTGAGATACTGGATCACCAGTTCAATCGTGTCAGTATCGGTGACACTTGAAAGGTCGATGTCATACGTATCGTTCGACACGCTGACCAGTCCTAACGCAGATTCGAACGTTCCATCCTCGTGGAAACTTGCGATGGCAGTGCCACTTCCGCGATCTACGCGGGTCGTTGTCGGGTCGCCTTGTGACACAAGATAGATGTTGACCAAGTCGCCGATGTTGGTTTCGGTATCAGTTCGATCAAAGGCAGTATCGATACGGAAACGAAAATTTCGCTGCCCAGTTAGCTGCCCTGACGTGATAGAAAATGAACGCGAAGAATCGAATCCTGATTCTGAAATCGCGAATCCCTTTCCGGTTCCGTGGCGATTAATCAGATTGATGACGTCAAGCGCGTCCAGGGCAGTTGCTGATCCGTCACCGTTCACATCGACGAAAGGTTCGTCAGATGACTCAGGTCTTGGGCCAAGTGCTGAGTTTGAACCTATGCGCCCTAGAAAGTTAATAACCACCAGTGCATCGAGTGCTGTAACTGTAATGTCTTGGTTCACATCGAATGGATTCGCCGGGCTCCGCCAGTCAGCCATCAGTAAGTAGCGGTCTTCGAGTTTTTCAACACGACTAAGGCGTTTTCTGCCATCCTTGCGAAAACGTTTCTTGCTGAGTTTCATGTTACCGCGATCCAAATAAGACGCCAAAATTGGTCGGTTCATGCATTTGTAATTGTACCCAATGCGGGCGGGTGATTCAGTGGCTGTTTGGGGGTTGCTTGAAAAACTTGAGTATTACTGTGATTCGTGGCATTCTTAACGCAAATGCTGCCAGATTCTCAGCTCGTATGCACATTCCGATATGGCTGTTTATCCGTTTTCAATAAGGCAGTTGGGCGTGGTACAACAGTTGTGGCAATCGGTTGCCACTGTCGAAGTATGTTGGAAGTTGCCCTGTGACACGTGGTGTTCATCATGTTCCGGAAACTCCTCTGCAACGGAGTAAATCCCAATTAGGCAATAGGAAACAATGAGAGACGACTCATGCATTTCGCGGCACGGACCGGAGATATCAGTTTTCCAGTGTTGTTTCTTGATGGGGGCCATTCAAGCACTTTAGGCCATTGCGAGCGCACGCCGCTACAATTGATTGCATTGCATGAACTTGGATTTATGGCTCGTCTGTTACTTGAAAACAGGGCCAATCCAAATGCTACCGGTAACAAGGGAAGCACGCCGCTGCATTTTTCGCCCCAGAAGGCCTTAACAAGAAACCTGGATGGGAGAAACCTTGAAGAGACACAGTATGTTTTCGCGGGGCGACTTCACTCAAGCTAGCAAAATACGCTCCGCAAGATGTGCTGTCCCCCCCGATATTTCTCCCCTTGGTTTCTCTCGTGCTCGCGAGCTTGCTGGCAATGAGTTTGGAGACGACTGACGCTATTAGCGAAAGTTGTGTTCGCAACGATTCCACCAGACGCTTCGGTGTTTGGGCCAGGAATTTCGCTACTCAAATAGTACGATCCCATCGTGTGCAATTTTTGGTTCAAGAGTTTTCAGCAGTTGCGTTGCCCTAGGACTGAAAACGCAATCGTCATGGAACTCTGCATACGCAATGTCAGAGCCATCCCAGGAACTTGCTGGAAAACGAAGTGGCCCAAAAAAGAACTGAATGTCGGTAGGTGACAAACACTGCAGCGATCACCGAGGCCTATCGACTCGCTCTCGCGAACAATTAGCGGAGTCAGCCGAGCTTGTGGTAAGAGATATTGGTAATTCTCATTACGGTCGAATGGTGAGAACTTGCAGCCGGAAACCTTGCTTTCTAACGCTTCGCAGACATCAGTGCGAAAAACTGAAAGCTGTCCATTGATGGAGAGCGCCGAATGTGTTACGCCGGGAATCGATTCCACCCTCACCAGTGGATCTACTGATACCGCAGGCCGCGTACACTCTTCGCATTGATGGCGGAAATCAATGTCGTCAATCCAAACCTCGGGAAACCGGAGAACCCACAAGGGTGCTTGCTTGTAATCCTCCTCACTAAAACGGGACCAAACCGAGTGTCGTACCTCGATGTCCTGCAAATTCGTTTCAACGTACTGAAGCACAGCGTCAACATTGTCAGGACGATAGTCCGCAGTTGCAATAATTGCGTTGCCTTGTTTCGCAAAGTCAAGTGACGTGGCGGCACGTAACTGCGAGAGATCGTCATCGTCAATAGTGAGCAGTTCCAGCATCGATGTTGGCTGAAGTTTAATTGTCTCTAAAGTCTTCATTACTAAAGTCCGTCGGTCATCTACGTAATTAAAGCTGGGTTTCTCCAGTTTTCTGGTTTTACAAGAGAGAAGCCAGTAAAGCCCTGCTCGATAATCGAAGTTGAAGAAACGTCTGATACCGCGGTCAGGGCTGGAATCGTCTTAGAAATGCGATATACCGGAGGTTCAATTTTGTGGTCGATGTTGGCCAGTCGTAGTTTTGAAATACTCGTAGCGAATCCTCCGCGTTCGACAAACATTGAGCTTTGCCGATCAAAGCAATCAAGCGACTCGAGTAGATTCACGAAATAAAAGCTTTCATCTCCAACCAATTGGCTGGTTTCAAGTTCAAACGATTCAAATTTACACTCAAGTTGCGTTAGGAAGTCTCTGAGACGCCTTGAAATGACCGGCATTGCTCCCGCAAAATAGAAGTCTGTAGGGGGAATGCTGTTGTCTTGAGCAAGAGACAAACTGTCAGGGAATTTCCCAGACAGCGAATTCCCGGAGGAAAGAGGTATGCCCACAATCGACTCGACGCTCACGATCGAAATACTTGGATAGTTCGCGTCGTTGTACTCGGGTGTCCAAATCAGAGGCATAAGTCTCTCCTAGCCGGCCAGCGATATGAAGAGTGTTGGCTATTGAGTCGAGGTTGTTCAGAAACCAAATCAATAACGAAGGTTTCGAAGGAACACAGCATATTTCAAGGCGCTCGCCTTCGCTCAATTTAGCAACATCCGCTTCACAACATGCTCCGTCTCCGATGTCTAAGCGTAACGTTGTGAAGCATTTCATAGCGGAACTCGTCAAGAGTTTCGGGGAGCCTGGAAAGCGAAAGTCACGCACGACTTCCGCTACGGAAAAACCCGTCACTTATTGTTCCGACGATGTCTAAGCGGCTAAGAACGGGTTGCGGCAAGCTCATGTCGGTTGTTTGCCATCGATGACCGATGGGTTTATAGTCATCAGAGCAGCTCTCTAGCCCCTTTCCCGTCGGCGAAATCAATATGAGCACTCGTTTCCGAACCCAAGCCTGCTTTGGCCTGAGTCTTCTGCCAAACGCAGCGAACCTGCTTGGGCGAGTTACCCAGTGGGGCGTCAATCGGATTGTAACACCCGCCGCCGTTGCGGCGGGGTTAATGGTCATCTTGACGTCACCGATGCTTGCCGCCGAGTCGGAGTTCTCTGACGAGTGGTACTTCGATCCCGAGGGAGCTGTGCGGACGAATTTGGAAGGCGGCCCGGCGATCGAGCTGTCGACCGATACCTGGATCGGCGAATCGACCACGCTGGACGATTGCCGCGGCAAAGTGGTGGTGCTGGATTTCTGGGCCACTTGGTGTGGTCCCTGTGTGGCCTCGATTCCAAAAAATATCGAGCTAGTTGATGCCTACCCGGACGAACTGGTCTTTATCGGTATGCATTCAGAGACCTCCGGCTGGGACAAAGCTCCGCAAATGGTCGAAGACCGTGAGATCAATTATCCAGTCGTGCTGGACACCGGAGAAACCGCCAAAGCCTACGGCATCAACGCCTTTCCCACCTACATCATCATCGACCGCAACGGCCTCGTACGGGCTGCCGGCGTCAAACCCAGCCACGTCAAAACGATCGTCAAACAGTTGATCGAAGAGTCCGGCTCCGGCGGCCAAGGCAGCCAGCTGGTCTCGTTCCAACGTGACTGGTTTTACAGCGGTGCGGAATGGATGCGGTCTTGGCAGGAACAACATGGTCAGCCCGCTCCGCCAATCCAGGCGACTGCTTGGTGGAGCCCCGGTGATGAGATCGATGCCGACGATGCGCCCCAACCGAAGGACGGCGAACCGAAGGACGGCAAACCGAAAGACGGCGAACAAGAGGGTGAGGAACAAGAGGAGGCGGAATCTGTCAACGAGACGCCCGTCAATGAAGAAGGGGGCGCAGCGGAGGCACCCGAGGGGCTGCAGGAAGCCGACTTGGACGGCGTCGTGCGTGTGCTGCATTTCACACGGCCTGGGCTGAAGCTCACGCAGCAGCAACTGCAAACATTCAATGAAACGGCCGCCAAGTACGCTCCGCAAGGCGTTGCCTTTGCCGTCGTCTGCGATCGACAGAGCGATTGGCAATCGACGCGAGCCTTTGCAGCAGAAATCGATCTGAGCATCCCGATGGCGCTCGATGCAGCCCCCCAACCCGCCCGTGACGAAGACGCGGCGGCCCAGCCCAACGGCGGCTCGTCAGTCCCACCTCGCGAAGCCGGCCGCACCGCACAAGCCTACCATGTCCGCATCGCACCCGTCACGGTGGTCGTCGATCGCAACGGTCGCATCCGAGCCACGGGGCTGAAACTGCAGCAGTTGGACGACGCGCTGAACGTCTTGTTGGCCGAACGCGCCGAATAATCTCGGACGTGGGAAGCATTTTTCGTCGCCAAGGCCAGGCGACGTCGGCGACGGACAATCTTCCCGCAAAACCATCGAACCGCGAAAACAATCCACCTAGCGAAATGAGGCGGCGATTAAGATGAACCCGCTCCATCGTGCTCCGTAATCACCACCGCAGCCTCTCTCACCACTATCGATCGACGGCGTCATGACCGAAACTGTTGTTACCCCTCCGCCAGCCACGGACGCCCTGTCCGCCGAAGGTTTCCCCCCCTCCGCCGCGTTTGCCAAATCGGTCATCGAACAGGTTAGCAAGACCGTTGTCGGGCAAACGGAAGTTGTCGAGCGAGTATTAATCGCATTGTTGACCGGCGGCCACCTGCTGCTCGAAGGCGTCCCCGGGATCGCCAAAACGCTACTAGTGCAATCGGTAGGCAAAGCCATCGACTTGCAATTCAAACGCGTCCAATTCACCATCGACTTGCTGCCCTCGGACATCCTGGGCTCGGAAATTCTAGACCAAAAATCGGGCCAGTTTCACATCCACAAAGGCCCGGTGTTCACCAACCTGTTGTTGGCCGACGAAATCAACCGCGCTTCACCCAAAGTGCAATCGGCACTGTTGGAAGCGATGCAGGAACGCAAAGTTTCGATCGGCGACGAAACCCACACGCTGCCCGCGCCGTTCCTGGTGATCGCCACCCAGAACCCGGTCGAGCAAGCCGGTACGTTTGAACTGCCCGAAGCGCAACTGGACCGGTTTATGATGTGCCACCGCCTGCGGTACCCCACGCCGGTGGAAGAAACCGAAGTGGTGCGGCGGGCGTTGAAGTTAAAACTGCAGCGGCAAGGCGACGGGGCGGTGCCGCAATCGATGTTTGACGCCATCGAAGACGAACACAAGCTGAGCGTCAAAGACTTGACCGAAGCCATGACGCAGGTCCAAGCCGTACACGTCAGCGAAGTCTTCATCCATGACTGCGTGAAACTAGTCAATGCCACGCGAGGCCACCAAGACTTGGTGCTGGGATGCAGCCCGCGTGCGGTGCTGAGTCTGGTACAGGCCGCTCGCGCCCGAGCGTTTATCTATGGTCGCGATTACGTGGTGCCGGAAGACCTGTTTACACTGGCCGAAGACGTGATCCTGCACCGCGTGCGATTGAGTTACGAAGCGCTTGCCGACGGGCTGACCCCGCAATCCATGCTGGAACGTTTGCTGAACGAAATGCTGTAGTTTGTATTGGTAATTGTTTAGCAACGTCGATCTTTATGAACGCATGAATCACGCCACGCATCCCGCCGAAACGCTGCCTCGCCCTGACATCCTGTCGCGGGCGAACTTCGAGCTCGTGGTCCGCCGCATCGCCGACGATATCGCCTTCGGAACC
>NZ_ANOG01000294.1 GCF_000346295.1 Rhodopirellula maiorica SM1
GATGAGCCGTGACGCGTAAGCGGCCGGGTTCCTTGCGTTACCCGGTGCCTTACGCCCCACCGGCTCACGGCTCACCAAGGCGATTCGCATTCCGACTCAATCAACAAGCCGCGAGCCACGGGTTCGTTAGCATCCAACTGGGGCTTGCGGCCAAAACGCCCCGATCCACTTAGCGACTTGCCCGCTCTAGATGTTGTGAGATCAATTGGATCAAACGGTCGGCCGAGGCGACTTCGCCGACCGTGGTGCTGGTAGGAAACAACAGCTTGGGAATTGCCCCTTCGCCAGCTCGCTTGTACAACGACACATGCTTTGCAATGTAATCGCTCGGTATCGGACCACTCATCGTCTCGCGAAGCTTTTCCGAGTCAACTACCTGCGATGCGTGCTGTAGTGCAGTCGCATAGTTTGGCTTGTTGTCGAATACGTAATCATGGAATTTGGGGAACGCTTTAGGGTCGACTACCCAGACCGAGATGGCCAGGCGTGCCAAGTCACATGCTTCGGCATGTGCAGCACCCGTTTGGCGAACCGTGGGGTTACATGATCGGTCCAGCGGTACCGGCAGTACGATCACGGCTAAGCGATCACCATAGCGTGCTTTCGCTTGTGACAGCGCACCATGAGTGCGTTGGCAATGAGGACACGTGTAATCAAACAACTCGACAAACACCAATTCGGCGTCAGGCTTTCCAATCAACGGCCACTGGCGAGTATCAAGTTTCAATCCGCCTAGTATGCTTGCGGTACGTCTCTCAGGCTGCTTTGTCGACGTGTTTGCACCATCAGCCTGGTCGACTTGCCCCATCATTAACATGCTGGGATTCAGCAATCCCAACGCCAACGAAACTCCCGTCACGGTTGTCTTTGCAGGGGGTGTGGCAGAGCTGGTCGACGAAATCGGAGCTTCGAATAGCATCGAATCGCTATCCGGCGTCGTCGATTCCGCAGGAAGTGTCGTTTCGGCGGGGATCGCTGCAGGCGGAGTGGTGTGTTCGATCACTTCGAACGTATCCGGTGCAGGCGTGCTGACTTGCAACGCAATTAACAATGCGACCGACGTCACTGCCGCACCACTGACTTTGGCGAGCGTCGACTTGCGAAGCGGTCGACGCCACAACACCGCGACTGCCGCGACTAAGCCGGCGGCGTGCGCGACCAAGCAGTAGGGGCAGAGATGCTCTAGCAAGAAGACCTGCAAACCAACAAACCAAAGTGCTGCCGCGCCGGCCGTCAATGCCGCAAAGCTGATCATCGGCCAACGGTACCGCTCCCACCGCAACTGCATCGGTCGCAGCAATAGCAGTCCTAAGATCGAAGCGTGCGTCAAGATCGCAGGAATGCTGACGGGTATCGACATCACGGTCGCCCAGCGGCTATGCAGAACATGATCGCAATTGAACAAATCACCGCTGCATCCCGCCACGCTGCCCGACGTCAACGAAACCCAAGCCAAATAGCTGCTGCTGGCCAGCGCGATGCTGCTACACAATAACAACACCCATTTGATCGGTGCGACTGACGCAAAATGCCCGCGATGCCGCCCGTGAGTGGCGTGATGTGAATGTGAAAACGGAAACCAGCTTGACGACGAACGGTCGAACAAATCCGCAGCAGACATCTTATTTCTCTTCAAATTTGGCGTAAGGCATGATGCAACTCTCGATTCGTCGATAGCAAAGCAGGTGGCGTGCCGCATCCGGTTCCACAGCCTCGGCCAAGGCGACGACCGCAGAAAAAGCCGCTATTTTTGCGGCGAATAGCAACTTTTGAAGTTTCCGCACTGACCTGAAAGCTTGCCGGCTTGATTGCCAAATGACCAAACTGGACAAAAACGGGACATGGATTTGGGGGTACCCCCCGATCGTCAACCGTGATCGACAGTGACGTCACACGTTGACGTACCGAAAGGCCTAAAAGGGCGTTTTGGCCTCGTTTTCACGTAAAAACCGCCATAAAAGTGTTGCGGCATCTTGATTGCATTAGAGGGGAACTCGCCGCCACGGGAGTGACATGATTCCTTCTTTTCGCGAACGAAAGCCTCGACATGTTAATGCGCAACCCCGATTATCCGCTTGACGAATTTGATGTTCCGTCCGATTTCGACGAGTCCGTCTTTGACTTGGTCGCCTCTCGTCATGCGGCAACCGCGAAAGTGCCGACGTCCGAACTGGTCCAACACGATTCAGAATTCCCTCAAGTACGCGGCCAAGTGATCTTGTGTCTGTTATTCGCTGTGGCGATTGCATTGAGATCATTGTTTGTATCGTGATCCGCTGGCGACAAAGCGGCAGCGCTGTTTTACTCGCCTCAACCGGACGGCTCGCGCCCAATGCCATCTACTTTGGTAGTGGGACTCGCCAGAGTTCCTGGTGTTTCAACAGCAAAGAGGGGAATTCTGGCGAATCCCACTACTTGAGCCCCCCGCAATGGTTACCAAAGTAGATGACATTGGGCTCGAGCCCTGCCGCTAAAACCTGGCGGAACACGGGGATAAATGCTTCACAGCGTTGGACAAAAGGGAACAAGCGACAAAGCGGAACGGGGTGCTATTCTATTCGGCCTGCTTGCTTAAAAGTTGAATCACACCGATTGCTCAGCTTAGAATGACTTAAATGGACGTCCAACTGCACCCGAACGACGAAATCAGCAACGATTGTTTCCGCGCGATCGCAAACTACACCTACGATTGGGAGAGCTGGCACTCACCCGAAGGAAGGTTGCTGTGGGTCAACGCGGCCGTCGAGCGAATGACCGGTTACCGGCCAGATGAATGCTTGGCGATGCCCGACTACCCGCTTCCGATGGTCGCACCGGAGGACCGCGACCGGATTGCCGAGGTGATGCAACAGGCACGCGAAGGCCATTTTGGAAACGATGTCGATTTTCGCGGGATTCACCGAGATGGCAGTGAACGCTGGTTGGCGGTTTCATGGCAACCGATGTACGACGAATCGGGAACCCATCTTGGATTTCGCGCCAGCATCCGCGACTTTACCGAACGTCATCAATTACGAGAACAATTACGGCTGCACGCGGAACATCTCGAACAATTGGTCCAAGAGCGAACCGCCCGGATCGCTCAATTGGAGGTCCATCGTCGCAAAATGGAAAAGCTGGCCGCGCTGGGACAACTCGCCGCTGGGGTGGCACACGAAGTCAACAACCCGTTGGCCGGAATCCGGAATGCGTTTGCCCTTTTCAAATCGGATTTGACACCCGAGCACGAACATTTCGAGTTGCTCGAACTGATCGACAGCGAGATCGAACGGATCAGTTCCATCACGCATCAAATGTACCAACTGTACCGCCCCAGCCAGCAACAGCGTGGCCGCTTTTTGATGGAAAAGGCGATTGCCGATGTGGTGTCGCTGTTGGAACCGTTGATGCGAAAAACCGGCGTCCGCATCAACTTGATTGCCAACCCGAAGCCGGTCGAAGTCACGTTGCCTGAGGGCGAGGTCAAGCAGATCCTATTGAATCTGATTCGCAATGCGATCCAAGCTTCGTCGAGCGGCGAAGTGGTAACGGTGCAAGTGAGCACAAGCAACCAATCGGTTCGCGTGGCTGTCCGCGATCACGGCGATGGCATCGACGCCGAAACGCTGCCGTACATCTTCGATCCGTTTTTCAGCACGAAAACGGGCCAGCCGACGAATACGGGCCAGTCAAAACAAGGAATGGGATTAGGTCTTTCGGTATCACGAAGTCTCATTGAGGCGATGGGAGGATCGATCGAAGTCGACAGTCGACCCGGCGAGGGAGCTGTTTTCGCCGCGTTCTTCAACCGTTCGTAACCAACAATCACGTCATTCCATTTGGCTTCTCCAACTCTCTACTACCGCAACACTCGCATGAACGATTCTCCCTTGGCTCGCATTTTGATCGCGGATGACGAACCGCTGTACTTGCGTACCACCGGCGAATTATTGCGTAAATCGGGTTACGAGTGTGTTTGTGTCGCGGACGCAAATGCGGCGATGGAAGCGCTGCGGCGAGAGCGATTCGATTTGGTGTTGTCGGATTTAAATATGCCCGGCAACTTGAAACTGGAACTGCTTCGCGAAGAGCGTCGTCATTGGTCGCACATTCCGTTAATCGTGATCACCGGAGTTCCCTCGGTGCCCACGGCGATCGAGAGCATCCGATTGGGAATTGCCGACTACCTGCTAAAACCCGTCAGCTACGAAGACCTGCTGGGCAGCGTACAACGAGTTCTGGCGCACCCGTCCCACGTTCCTGAAGCCACTGACCCGGCGAACGACATCGCACAGCGAACGCTGATTGAAAAATATCCTGAAATCGTCGGCAACAGCCTCCCCATGTTGGAACTGCTGGACATTATCGATCGTGTCGCACAAACCGATACCAACATCCTGATCACCGGTGAAAGCGGTACGGGCAAAGAGGTGGTCGCCCGAGCGATTCACGATCATAGTCAAAGAAAAGACAATAATTTCCAAGTGATTGATTGCACCGCAATCCCCGACGCCTTGTTCGAATCGGTGTTGTTTGGACACGTCAAAGGATCGTTCACCGGCGCGGTCAAGGACCAGACGGGGCTGCTAAGTCATTGTCATCAAGGGACCGCCTTTTTTGACGAACTTGGCGAATTGCCGGCTACGTCGCAAGCGAAATTGCTGCGTGCAATTCAGGAACAAATTTTTACCCCCGTTGGCAAGAGCACTCCGGTTCAAGTGGACACGCGTTTTATTTGCGCGACCAACCGCAACTTGGAAACCGAAGTGCGTGAGGGACGTTTTCGCCAAGACCTCTATTACCGTCTTGGCGTGATCCATATCGAATTGCCACCACTGCGTGAACGTGGCGAAGATTGTGTGTTGTTGGCCAAGCGTTTCTTGTCACAACTGCGGCCCAGCGGTTCGCCGGTCACCCAATTCTCTGATGAAACCCTTGACTGTTTT
The DNA here is from genome assembly GCF_000346295.1 of Rhodopirellula maiorica SM1. Lineage (GTDB taxonomy): Bacteria > Planctomycetota > Planctomycetia > Pirellulales > Pirellulaceae > Novipirellula > Novipirellula maiorica. The sequence goes on from NZ_ANOG01000294.1 coordinate 4,926, forward strand.
CGTCGATACGAATGGCCAGGAAACATTCGCGAATTACGAAATGCGGTCGAGCGAGCGATCGCACTGTCTCGGGGCGAAACGATCGAATTCGCCGACCTGCCCGAACCATTAAGACGCGTTCGCGACGGTGGCAACCACCTGGTGTCGGTGTTTGGCGATGCTTCACGTGATGACGCGGTCGAAAGTGCCGAACATTCGTATTTGAGTTCGCTGATTGAAAAACATGCCGGCAACATCTCTAACGCCGCGCAACAGGCTGGCCTTTCGCGGCAAGGCATGCACAAGCTGTTGAAGAAACACGGCATCGCGGCGGCCGACTACCGCAAATAGTTTTAGTTTTTGATCGAGTCGAGGTGGGACTTGCGGTCATCAAGTTGCCGAAGCGAGGGGAGCTTCATGTCCATTCTCCTCAGCCCGCGAAGCGGATAGCGGGGGAGAAGGAAAGGATGAGGGGTGGTTTTCAGACGGAGCCTCGTGTCGCCCTGTCAACGTAGGGTGTCATTTGACCAAACACCGCTCGGTTTTGACGGGCGTGTTGCGCGTTCCATCGGCAAACGTCCTGATTCATTATTGCCCGGCGAGGAGAATTTTCGCCACTTTTCGGACGACGATGGCGGACGCCCAAACCCAATAACCATTGTTTCTCGATTGGACGGTCCAATTCGGACGGGTTAGGTGAAAAATCCCTGTTGCTTTGGCGCGGCGGTTGCAATGCAGAAACCAAGCCGTCGTCCAGGCATCCGAAACGGAGGACGGAAGCGGGCTCATCCGAAGCTCGCTTTTTTGATCCTCATGCCGTGACCGTTCTCGTCCTTGACAAAATCCCACCACTCAAACTTGCTCTCAAAATTAAACCTACGTCATAAATTTGAGACGCCCACTCTCGATTCGGAGCCTCATTTCGTGAGCTACAAACAAATCGTTATCACCCGAAGTGATTATCAACGTCTTGATGAACTGCTGTCGACCCATTTTACGCAGGCAATCTACGACCGGGAAAATCTACTGGCATTACGCGGCAAATTGAATGTGGCCGAGATTGTTGATTCGCGAGAGATTCCCGCCGACGTCGTGTCGATGGATTCGATCATTCAACTGCGAAATCGCAACACCGACAAATTGGAAACCTATACCTTGGTGTATCCCGAAGAAGCTCATATCGCGACGGGTAAACTGTCAGTGCTTTCGCCTATCGGTACTGCGATTCTAGGTTGTCGAGTCGGAGATTGCGTTCACTGGAATATCCCCAGCGGATCTATCAAGATGCAGATCGACGACATTTTGTTTCACCCCGAACGCAAAGCGATGGCAACCTAGTGGTCACCCACCGTTGATCGCGCCGGATGGAAACGTCTCGTCCGTCACCGGGGTATTCGACGGACTAGGAAGTCCATCGTACGCTTCAATCAACAAGCGGCTAGCGGGCTGTTGTGTATTCGACGAGCTAGGAAGTCCATCGCACGAGTAAATCAACAAGCGGCCAAAGCGGCTAAGAGACCGAAAGACTTCTGCCTGGCTGCTTAGCTCTTTGCCGTTTCGGATTTCCGGTGAGATCACTTTCCCGGTAGAGAAGGATGCCTCACCACGCGTTTTGAGTTGCTGGCGACGGACAATCGTTAGATGGCGAAACGGATATTCAATTGTGTTACAATTCACGGAGAATGAATGGCTTCACCAACAACCAATGACTCTCGTTACAAGCACATCCAACCAGTCCCACACAATGTGACGGTTCTACTTCCTGAACGACCGATCGATCGATTCGTGCGCCCGGTCGCTCGCTTTTTGCATATTGAAGCGACCAGCGGCGTGCTGTTGATGTTTTGCACCGCATTGGCCATTTTCATGGCTAATTCCGCTTGGGCCGATTCCTACCTCCAATTTTGGAAAACCGAGGTAGGAGTCTCGTTTGGAACGCTGCAGTTTCAGCATTCACTGCGGCACATCATCAACGACGGGTTGATGGCGATTTTCTTTTTTGTGATTGGATTAGAAGTCAAGCGTGAATTGGTGCACGGAGCGCTTTCGGATCTTCGTCGCGCCGCGTTACCGATCGCAGCGGCTGTCGGCGGCATGGTTGTACCGGCAGGCATCTATTTGGCGCTGCAATATGATCAACCCGCCGCACGCGGTTGGGGAATTCCAATGGCGACCGACATTGCATTTGTCGTCGGATTCTTGGCCCTACTCGGTTCGCGTGTGCCCAATAATCTACGCGTGCTGTTGCTGTCGCTGGCGATCGTCGATGACATCGGTGCGATTATCGTAATTGCCGTTGGCTATACCAAAGAATTGGATGGTCGCTTCCTGATGCTGGCAGCAATCGGGATCTCCGTCGTCCATCTCTTCTCGCGGATTGGCGTTCGCCGTTTCCCGCCCTATATCATCGCTGGGCTCGTAGCCTGGCTTGCGTTTCACGAATCGGGAGTCCACGCAACCTTGACGGGCGTGATTCTGGGGTTGATGACGCCAGCCAAGGCCACGATTGTGCCGGATCACTTCCATCAATACTTGATCAAAACCGGCGAATCGTTTCGCGGTGAAAGTTGGCACACGGTCAATCAGCGTGCCAGAAAGGTGCGTGAGGTTCAGCGGTTGACGCGTGAAACGGTTTCCCCGCTGGAGTACCTTGAAACAACGCTGCATCCTTGGAGCAGCTATTTTATCATCCCGATCTTTGCATTGGCCAACGCGGGCGTTGTGATGCAATTGAGTAACATCGAGGATTCGGTTGCGATCGCAGTCACGCTGGGATTGGTCGTCGGTAAACCGCTGGGCGTGTTGCTGTTCTGTATCCTGGCCGTCAAACTCGGTTGGGCAAGACTACCCTCGGGTGTGAGCTGGCGTATCTTGATCGCGGGCAGCTTCCTGACCGGCATCGGTTTTACCATGGCGTTATTCATCGATGGATTGGCGTTCGGTGACGATGGGCTCGACACCGCTAAAACAGGCATCATCGTGGGGTCAGCGATCAGTGCAATACTTGGTATGGCGATGCTGATTTGGACGCTCCCCAAAGCCCCCACCTCGACAGCAGAGGTAGAGTAAATGTTGAAATCAATTTTCTGGCTCGGGGTTGTCTTTTGTTCCCTGACGATCATTACGGTTGGATCGCGTGTCGTTGCGGACGATGATCAAGCGGCGCCGGATCCATCCACACGCCATCTTCCGCCGGGCGAACTGGGGCGTTTGATCGAGCTAGGCCGTGAATTGGTCGAAAACACCAAGGATCATCCATTATCCTGACCCTATGTCGGCAACGCACTGAATTGCACCTCGTGTCATCTCGATGCAGGAACGCACCACGAAGCGGCCTCGTTCATCGGTGTCGCAGCGGCCTATCCGGCGTGGTCGCCGCGGGAAGGAAAAGTCATCACGCTGGAACAGCGAATTTGTATGAGGATCATTGTGCTTCGTGCCATGCCGACGACGGATCGAAACATCAGAGTAAGGGGGCGGTCGAGGACAATTTCTCGCTTTTCGGACGAGGATTCATCAAACATGGGTTTTGGCTTTCAGCTCTTCTGCCAATTCGTTTAGTGCAGCAACGAGATCGTCCAGGACCGGTTTGATCGAATCAAGGTCGCCATTTTTTCCTTGATGCTCGAGTGTTTCTGCGGCCTTGACCACATCGATCGCACCAAAATACCCCGATGCTCCCTTTAGAGTATGAGCGGCTCGTGAGAGTCCCGCTGCGTCGTCGTGATCCATTGCGGCGTGAATTTTCTCAAGCAACTGCTGCGATTCATCCAGATAGACTTTCGCTAGCTCGCAAGCCATCTCTTCACTGCCACAGGTTTGTTCGAGTGTCATTTCCCAGTTGAGCTGCGGTTGCCCATTCGTTGCGGGGCTCTCCTTCACTGCGTTCTCACCTGTTGCGGGCAAACACTTTGCCGAACACGGCTGCGGCAAATCGGGTTCGACCGACGCCATCGCTGCGGCGCCGGACTCCTGCAGCGCCCCGCTTGCTGATTGATTAATGACGCGCTGCAATTCGTGCGGATCAAACGGTTTGGCGATATAGTCGTCCATCCCGGCGGCGAGAAATCGTTCGCGATCTCCCTTCATCGCATTTGCGGTCATCGCGACAATCATTTGATGGGTGCTCTTATCCCCTTCCATCTCGCGGATTGCGGCAGTCGCTTCGATCCCATTCAGCTCTGGCATCTGAATATCCATCAAGATCAAATCAAACGTTTCGCGACGAACCGCATCCACGGCCTCGCGACCGTTCTGCGCCAGCACCACTTGGTGACCCCATTTCGTCAAAAAGCCGATCGCGACCTTTTGATTCACGATACCATCTTCGGCCAACAGCACCTTCCTGGGCTGCACCGACATTTGTGAAGCACGCGAATCATCCGCGGTGTCGCCGATGGACGTGATCCCCAACAACTCTAAGACCGCATCGAGCAACTCCGACGCGATCACCGGCTTCGTCATAAAGCGAGCAATTCCGATGCGACGCATGACGGCCGGCTGCAACCCGCCCACTGATGACGACAACATCACGATGGTCATAGGCGATTTTACCTTGCGACTTGCTAATCGCTCGGCGAACTCCAATCCATCGATCTCGGGCATATGATAGTCCAGCAAGATCAAGCGAAAGGGCGTCTTAGCTTGCTCCGCCGCATCAATTGCCTCTAACGCCTCGTATCCATCACCCGCCATCTCGGCATCGAGCCCCCACTGTGCGAGCATCTCTTGCAAAATACGGCGGTTGGTTGAGTTGTCGTCAACCACCAACACCCGAGTTCCCCGCAAACGTTTGAGGTCGGCAGGTCGACGCGGTGACTGATCCGCCGCGATTTGCAAGTGGATCAAAAAATGAAACGTGGTACCCACCCCCGGCTTACTTTCCAACCAAACGCGTCCTCCCATCATCTGGATCAATTTGGTTGAAATCGTCAGCCCTAGCCCAGTGCCTCCGAAACGTCGCGTGGTTGACGTATCGACTTGCGAAAACGCTTCGAAGACCTTTGCTTGTTTTTCCTCGGGAATTCCAATTCCCGTGTCTCGCACGCTGATGTGTAGTACTGCCGTTTGGTCGGTCACTTCGTCTGAGTTGACATCCACCACGACTTCGCCCGATTCAGTAAATTTGATCGCGTTGCCGACAAAATTGACGATAATTTGTCGCAATCGTCCGGGGTCGCCCACCAAACGATTGGGAATCGATGGGTCGATGCGCGCCGCCAATTCCAAACCTTTCTCATCCGCTTTGAGTGCGAATAACTTCATCGCCTTGCCAACACAATCTCGCAAATCAAAGTCGATCTCTTCGAGCTCTAAACGATCGGCTTCGATTTTCGAAAAGTCCAAGATATCGTTCAGCAACCGCAACAACGAATCGGCGGATTGACGGATCAAACCGAGGAATTCTTGCTGGTCCTGTTCGAGCCGCGTATCGGACAACAACTCGGCCATCCCAATGATGCCATTCATGGGCGTGCGAATCTCGTGACTCATATTGGCCAAAAATTCACTCTTGGCCCGATTCGCAGCCTCGGCTTCGATTCGCGATTGCTGCAGCGCCGCGTCGGTCCGATTCAGTGACGCGGCGCTCCACCAAATCAAACCACTGAATACAACGATGTTGGTCAACACGAACATTGACAAACCCATGACCGGGTCAAACACGCCATGCTGTTGTGCCCACCAGCGACATCCACCGATCACGGTCGGAATAACAATCGCGGCCGGCAACAATCGTCGCGCCATCACGCCGCCCGCACCGCGGTCGCTGATGATTTTCATCAGACCTTCGGTCGGACGCGAATGCAGAATGCCAAAACAAAGGACGGCAAAACCGACGGCGGTGTTCAGTGCCATCGGAATATACGCTTTCATCCCAATCAGATTGACGCTGCTATAGGCGTAACCCACGATCGCCAGCAGCGACACCAGCGCCGCCGCCAACGTGAACACTTCGGTGGGCAGCGACCGCCATCGCCAACGAAGATTCGCAAAAACAAGTGCGAGACCACAGAACAGGAAATTGAGCGCCGTGTTGGGCGCCATCCGATTGGGAATCTCATAGGCGTCCAACTTTGCTGGAAACAGCCAGCGATCGGGCCCCCAATCGAAACCAAACTGGTAACCCAAAATACGAACGGCCGCCATCACAACGACCATCGACGCCAATCCAATCGCTGCCAATCGCGAGGAGGACGCCTCAGCAGACTGCTCCGACGCCGGGTCCGATCCATGATCCGAATCCAACCGAGACAGCCACAGCGCTACACCACACAGCATAAATCCAATGGCTGTTCCGCCCGGATTCATTGCCACTTTGCCTGGCAACAACGCTCGCAACGCCTCAAGATCCAATGACCAACCGATCAACACAATCACACTGATCGCGATCACCACCACGCTGGCAACGCGGGACGCCCGACGAAACTTGGCAATTAGCTCTGGCTGTTCTGGGTCCTGAATATTGCCCATTCGATCCCCTTTCAGACGAGGGTGCTTCCGCACGGAGGATTTTTGTTTTGGAAGTTGGCACGCTCTCGATGCTAAGCAGGTAGGTAGAAATGATTGGCTGAGTCCCCGTTCGCAGCCTGCTGATTTAGTCGAAATGCAAATCGCATCGATGAGCCGTGGGCCGTAAGGCACCGGGTAATGCGTGGAACCCGGCCGCTCGCGCGCGAGCGGCTCATTAAATCAACGTCCTTCTAGCCCCGGTGTGCTTGGGAACCGTGGCTAGCGGCCAAAACGGCTAACTTGCCGAAAGGCTTCTGCCTACCTGCTTACCCCTATGCTACCACGCCAGGCACACGCGGGGGGAACAACACGGCCCAAATGACGGAAGACGATTTTTGTCACACATCTTAGCCGGACAACATAGTATTGCGGGCCAGCGGCTCGGTTCGCAGCGGATCCGTAGCGATGTGCAGAAATCGAGTCTTTTTGGGCACCAACCCCACGGCCGCGCTGTAAGCCTATAGAATACGGCAGCCCCCCAAGTCTGGACGTGCTACGAACCAGCGAGAATCACCATGACGCCTGCCGCGATCGTCATGCCCCCAAAACATCCCCCCCTCGTTCATTACCAAGCTCACCGCTATCTCTTGCCGTTCCTTGATCTGTTTGCGATGTCGGACACAGATCACTCAAATGAAAGGTGTTCCCATGATGTGTGATCGCTTTATGACGATCTTTTTCCTGCGATGCCCACAGCGGATGATCCAATTCAGTTTGCTGATCGCTGTCGCGTTCGGATTGCCGAACGCCGTCAGATCGCAAGTCAATGCTGCGGAGCCCGCGGTTTTTCGTGCCGGTGCTGCGAAAGTCAAAATCACACCTCCGCTGGGACTCGAGATTGTTGGGAACTGGAATCGGCCTCCCGCCACGCATATCCATGATGACCTGCACGTACGATGTTTGGCGCTCAGCGATGGAACCACCACGATTGCATTTGCGATTTGTGACAATGTTGGCATTCCTCGTGATGTATTTGACGCGGCTCGAAAGCTGATCGATTCCGAGACCGATGTTCCGTCGGCAAACGTGTTGATGTCGGCCACCCATACGCATTCGGCGGTTTCTGCGAGAGCCGATCGCAAAGTCGATGGAGTTTTGATATTAGACAGCTACCAAAGTCTATTGGCGCGCCGGATCGCCGACGGGATCGCCAGCGCGGTGGCCAAAATGCAGCCTGCCAAAATCGGCTGGGGTGGTGTCAATGAGGCGTCCGAAGTTCACAATCGTCGCTGGTACGTCAAAGACGAAAAGCTACTGACGAATCCGTTTGGCGGCGTTGACAAAGTCCGCATGAATCCGCCTCGAGGCAGCGACAAGCTGGTCGAACCCGCGGGACCTATCGATCCCGAAGTCTCCTTCCTGAGCGTGCAATCGCTCGACGGCAAACCGATCGCGCTGTTGGCAAACTACTCGTTGCACTACGTCGGTGGCGTGCCCAGCGGTGATGTTTCCGCCGACTACTTTGGAGCCTTTGCAGAAAAAATTGGCAAACGCATTGGGGCTGACGCCGAATCGGAATCCTTCGTTGGCATCATGACGAATGGTACCAGCGGTGATGTCAACAATATCGCCTTTCGCGAAAAATCAGCCAAACACGAACCGTATCAACGGATCAACGAAGTATCCAATTTGATTGTCCAGCGCGTCGCCGACGCGTACAAGGAGATCAAGCACCACGAATGGGTTTCGTTGTCCGCCGCGTCGCAAGAACTCGAACTACAAATGCGGAAACCTGATCCCGAAATGATGCGTTATTTCGCGAGTCTGCAAGACGCCGGCCAATCGCCCGCCAATGTTCATCGACTCGCTTCGATCTACGGCGACCGGGTCAGCAAGATTGCCGAGGGGCCTGAAACCAGTTCGATCCTGCTGCAAGCCTTCCGCATCGGTGATTTGGGGATTGTGGCGATCCCATTCGAAGTATTCGCCGAAACCGGGCTCGATTTGAAGAAACGCAGCCCGACGTCGGATACGTTTACGATCGAATTGGCTAACGGCAGCTACGGCTACTTGCCGACGCCGGCGCAACATAAATTGGGAGGTTACGAAACTTGGCTGGGCACTAATCGGGTCCAATTGGATGCTTCGGATCGCATCTCCGATGTTCTTTTGTCACTGCTAGATCAAATGGGTCAGAAATGAAGCGTCCATCGAAACTGAATCGCATCGTCGCAGGGATAGCGATCGCCGCCGGGTCTACGGTGTCGACGGTTCCTGCCGAGCAGCCGACGGAGAATTCGCTTGCGTCAGCCAACCAAGCAGCCATCACTTCGCATTCCCCCGAGGCATCGCTGGAGAATTTGAAAGTCCGCGAGGGTCTCGAGGTCCGTTTGGCTGCCGCCGAACCCGATGTCGTTGACCCTGTTTCAGCCGCCTGGAATCCCGATGGCAAGCTGTGGGTCGTCGAGATGCCCGATTACCCACAACCCAAACCAGGTCAAACCGAGCGACATGGTCGAATCCGCGTTCTGTCCGATCGCGATTCCAATGGCCGATTCCATACATCCGTTACCTTTGCCGACGGACTCGATTTTGCCACCGGTGTTCTGCCGTGGCGAGACGGTGCGATCGTCACGATGGCTGGTGAGATCGCGTTTCTACGTGACGAAGACGGCGACGGACGAATGGATACGCACGAAACCTGGTTCAAAGGGTTTAAAACGGACAATGAACAACTTCGCGCAAATCATCCAAAACTTGCACCGGATGGATATGTCTATGTCGCCAATGGGCTTCGCGGAGGCGAAATCACGGCGGTCGATCCTCGATTCGATGAACGTCCTCAACCGTTAAAACTGCACGGTCGCGATTTCGTTTTCGATCCACACGGGGGTTACTGGGGAACCGTGTCGGGAAACAGCCAGTTCGGATTAACCATCGATGGGTTTAATCGACGCTTTGGATGCAGTAATCGCAATCCCGCAATCGAATCAGTGCTTTCGATCGATGTGGTCGATCGAGACCCATTCTTGACGCCGGGTGATGCGATTACCGATGTGGGTAAATCGGGTTTTGAATCCGAAGTGCATCCGATCAGCAACGCCTGGACCACCAGCAACCTACACGCCGGTCAGTTTAGCGCTGCGTGTGGCGTGACCGCCCCGGGATGGGCGATCGACAACGCGTCCGAGTGGTTATTGGTGTGCGAGCCGACCGGGTCGCTGGTCCAGCGCCAACGTTTGCAATGGGGCGACGGCGAATGGCACAGTGAACGCGAGGAAAACGAAGCCGAGTGGTTGGCCAGTTCGGATGACTGGTTCCGCGCCGTTGACCTCGTTCCCGACGTCGATGGTGGCGTATTGGTTATCGACATGGCTCGTGCCGTGATCGAGCATCCGCAATGGGTACCGGTTGAATTAAAAAACCGTCCCGATACCTGGGACGGCATTACGCTTGGCCGAATTTGGCAGGTACATACGACGGACAAGCAGATCAATTCGGTGGCGGTTCGCGACGATGCGGGCGCCATCGCGGCAATTGTTTCGGACGATCTGCTATCGCGAATGCTCGCATCGGAATACTTGTATGCTCACTATTCGGCCGATGTACCGCCACCATCCAAAGTGATTGAATCGCTCGGTGACATGCTAGCTGATGAAAAAATCGCTGGCGAATCGAAGTCGCGGATCGCTCTGTTGTTGAACCGCTGGGGTGCACTAACGCCGCAGCAATACTCTTCACTACTACATGACAAGCATGCTCGCGTGCGGGCAATGGCCGTCAAAATGCGTCAAGACAACCGCGTCGATGGCAGCTCTGTCGCCGCAATGCCAATGTTGATGTCGGCACTAGATGACGCTGAATTGGTTGTTCGTCAAGCGGCACTCGAATCGCTGGTCGCTTCGGTGGATGCGTCACAGTTGACCGATGCGATCGTCGCCCGATTGGTTTCGCTAGCGGTCCAGGATCGCGATGCTCCTTGGATCTTGAAACTATTGACGGCGTTTCCTGACGCGTTTGCTAGTGAACTATTGGCAGCCAGTTTGCCAACGCCTGCGAGCACGGCGACTGCTGTGATCCCCACGTCGGTCTTCGAAGGCTGGATGCGTCGAGTTGCAGCCAAAGATCCACAGCGTGCCACCGAGCTGCTGGCCAAATGGCTGGCCGAGGCGATGCCCGCAGGAAG
>NZ_ANOG01000295.1 GCF_000346295.1 Rhodopirellula maiorica SM1
GTGAGGACGGCTTGCATGGTTTTTGAGGTGGGAAATCTTTCGTCCGTCCCACATGATGGCTACCGTTCCCCCGACTGAGTTTGCATGACTAACACTGCAATGTACGCACTGGAGAGTCTTCACCGATCACTAGAGCGCGTTCGTAGTTACACACACCTTCCGTTCAATGTTCGAGCATCCACTCGCATTTACGTTGATTCCCTGTTGCCTGCATGCACCGATCCGTCAACCGGCTTGTTCGACCTGCTATTCCGATCCAAACACGAACTGGTTGACGACGCGATAATCACAACTGCGGTTCCGAACGATCTTCTTGGCCCGCTTCAGCGTCTAAGAAGCAAACGTGACGAATTGCAACTCGAAAAGGAATCCGCGATCCGTGACGATCAGTTCTGTGACGCAGTTGCTATTCTTGATCAACAGCGCGACATCGACTCACTCATATCCAAACTCGTCCCCGGTCACATAGCAATATCCCCAGACGTGGTTGTGGCTGCCATTCGCTTGCTTGGGTATACTGGTCCTTTGCCTGGAACTGATCGGGAGAACGGGTCACCCTCGGTATCGGGATAGGGGACCGGCTGCCCGGGCCCCCTAACACAACACCTCGCATGTGCGCCCGCACAATAACGATTCAAAGGGGGGCGATTCGCCGCGAGGATGCAAGCTGTTGCCAACCCTCTTCTAGCTTCAGTAAGCCCTCACTCTTCAGGTGCTCGCTGGATAACGCACGCTGGACTCCCGACGTCTTGGAAAGACGCCATGGGCCTTTGACGCTATAGGCGAACGGACGGGCGTCCTGGTACGACAAGCCCAATGACATCAGGTTGCGAAGACGTGTTTTCGACTACTTCCAGTAGCTAGGCCGCCTCTCGTTTATTTTGACTAACATGAAATTGGTCCAGCTTCATCGTTTAACTGAGTCTTTGGGATTTGTCATGTTCCTGCCCCATTCATTTTCCTGCCGCAACCTTGGGTTGCCTTCTTTTAACCGGATGTTAGGAGTGATATGCGGTCTGAAGTAGGTAGGCTCTCCGTAAACGTCGTTTAGAAGTCACCCGGCGGAAAGGACTGGCAAAAAGATGGGTGGCAAAAAGATATTGAGACCGATTGATGTTGGGCTAAGAAAAGAAACCTTCATGCATCCTCCATTTTCTAACCCTCCATGTTTTAACCTATCGTCCTCCTTTTCCGTATTGACACCTGCCGTCGCTTCGCGACTCTGTGGTGGCTACCACGACGCTGTTCCCCGGACTCACGTCCGGGGCTAGCACGTGTCGTCGCGTTGCGACTGGGATCCTGCGCTGATATGCGATGCTTGCCATCGCAGCCGAAAAAACGAAATCCACGGTTATGGTCGTGCAACATTTTGTAATCGCAGTCCGTTACACTAGCTTCACTGGTCGATTCCAACGGTTGTCTGCTTGACGGGCCACCCACGGGGCGGAATGGCAACTACAACCATACTCGATTAATGATCGCTACAATCTGCGACAACCATGTGATGGTGACGCAAACGGCGGCAAGATTGGATGGCCTCGTCAAGTCACTCACAAACGCCGTCGAGTCGGGTGATGGCGATACTCTTTATCAACTCTTTTACACGGAGAATCAGCCCGAGGATCTTTCAATAATGATGAAACAGCAGATGACAGCTCTAGTCAGCAACGACAGCCTTGAACTCAACGAGATTCGGGTGCTTGATTTTGCAGATCATCGCCCAGAACCGGAATTGCCCGGCGAACTGAACGGCAAGAAGCTCAAGTTCCTCCAGCCTCCGAGCCATTGGATTATCGCAAGCATGGGAGGAGGCGATGGAGGGACGAATTTGTCCTTGGATCTTACGTTTCCGGCGCGCGAGATTGACGGAGCGTGGAAGCTCTTAGGGTCACGGTACGAAGAGGAGTGAACGTGAGCACGCGAGTCATTGTTTTTAGATTTGAGAATCTTTCGCGCGTGCCCGGTTACGCGTAGCGTTTTTGCTGTCCGTCATTGCGCGGTCGGGTAACTTAACGGTCGTAGGTTGTGGACGCTCGTCGTTGCGCCGGGGATTCCAAACCACGAAAGACACGAATCACACGAAAAGTACATTCACCAACTTTCGTGTCTTTGGTTATTTTCGTGGTCCTTCTTTTGGATGAGTTCTCGTTGGATCTTGGTGGCTAGTTCGCCGCCGCGGCCCGTCCCCGCTCTGCTCATCTTCCTGCCCCCATTTTCCTGCCATTTGCTCGGTCGGAGCTGGCAGGAAGATGTTGGCAGGAAAATTTTGGGGA
>NZ_ANOG01000296.1 GCF_000346295.1 Rhodopirellula maiorica SM1
AGGGCCGTAAGGCACCAGGTAATGCGTGGCCCCCGGCCGCTGACGCGCGAGCGGCTCACTAAATCAACAGGCTCTAGCACCATAGCGGCTAACCTATGGAAAAACTCCTGCGTAGCTAGTTAGCGAAAGTCGCGAAGACATTCGTTCACCATGACCACCGAAACTCTCTGCGAGTTTCGCTACGAACGGACCTCTTTTCAATTCAGACACACCTTAGCTTGACCGCTGGTAGATCGCGGTTAGCAGCGACTCGGTGTCTTTGAACTTCTTCTTGCCTGCGATCGCTTCGTCGATCAATCGCCGTGCATCGGCTTCGGAATGCCCCAGGGTGATCAAGGCGTCAAACGTCTCGCTGATCACTTCGCTGCCCGCCTCGGGCGTTTCGCCGATCGCACCTGGATCTACCATCAAGGCAAAGCGAGGCATTTTGCGACGAAGTTTCGCAATGATCCGCTCGCTGGTTGCCGGCCCCACGCCGGGTAGGGCAGAGAGCGATTTTGCGTCTTGTTGCTCAATCAGCACCGCCAATTCCTTGACCGGACGCACCATCGCGCGCAACGCCTTCTTCACGCCGACGCCGTCGACGCTGCAAAACAGATCGAAAAATTGGCGTTCGGGTTCGGAAAGAAAACCGATCAATCGCGGAGTCAAACGCCCTCCTTGAGCCGCGTTGCCCTCGATGTACTGCAGCGTATGCAGTCGCGCCTCGTCACCGATCTTGCCTTGCAATTGACGACGAGTGAAATCGGCAACAAACACCTCGTATTCAAACGGAGCCGATTCGATCACCACGGAGGCTTCACCAACGCGAACCAATTTTCCTGTAATCGTGACGATCAACAGATTGCATCCTACAAATGAGTGTTATTAAAAATGGGTTAGTTTCGAGTGCTTGATGAGAGTTAAACTTTCGGGTGAATCGTAGCGGACGTCGTCAAGACTTTCGTTGTACCGAGCAGATGTGTCCGTAGTGGAATTCGCCAGAATTCCCATCTCGACGGAGGAATTCTGGCGAATCCCACTACGGCATGATTAAATTGGGACAGTAATTGTTCGCTCCCTACTTGATCAACTTGTCCAGCGGCGTGTTGATGCCCAAGTGATGACCGCATAACGCGATCGCGAGTGCATCGGCAACATCCGCCGGCTCGGGCAAGTTCGCCAACCGCAGCTGCAACTTCACCGCCAATTGCATTTGGTGCTTTGGCGCTCGACCGTTTCCGGTCAACACCTTCTTCACTCGCGTCGGTTCAAAGTGTCCCACCGGAATTCCTGCTTCGCCGGCCGCCAAACAAATCACCCCGCGAGCATGCCCCATCAAAATGGCCGTTCGCGGTCGCTCGTAGTGCGAAAACAACTGCTCTAGCGCCATCATTTCGGGGCTCAACGCCTCGATTACTTCCTTGACACCGGTATAAATTTCTCGCAAACGCATCTCTAGCGGATCCTTGGCACGACTGCGGATGATCCCGGCTTCGCACAACTTGATGGTTGCACCGTGAACCTCGATCACCCCATACCCGGTGGTATTTAAACCGGGGTCAATCCCTAGAATCCGCCGTCCCGATACGCCGCCTTTGATCACGAACTGCGTTCCCAGCTGGTGCCTTCTTTCTTGTCCAGCAGCGCGACGCCAAGTTCGCTCAATCGATCACGAATTGCATCGCCGGTGGCATAATCTTTTCGCTCGCGTGCTTCTTTTCGCAAATCGATCAACAAACGGACGACGCTGTCCAACAGTGCCGCGTCACCATCATCACCACTGGATTTCGGAGGCGATTTGACAAAGATCCCCAACACGGCGGTCAATTCACGAATGATCGTCACGGCGGCGACAAGCGAAGCGACTGCCGCCGAGTCCTTGTCACTGTTCGCATCGAGTTTGTTTTCGTCGATGAAACGATTCATCAAACGCAGCGTATCAAACAGCACGCTGATCGCAGCACCGGAGTTAAAATCGTCATCCATCGCCGCCAAGAACTTTTGCCGCACGCCATGCATTTCAACAAGCAATGCGTCTTTGCCGGGATCAAATTCGCCTTCGCTTCGCGATGCCGGAGGCTGCAAGTCGTAAATGGATTTGCCGCTGATCTCGGCGAAACGATCAAAAAATCGATAGAACGCTTCGAGCGATGTACCGGCTTCTTGTAGCCCTTCTTCGCCATACACGATGGTCGAACGATAGTGCGTGCGGAGCAAGAAGAAGCGAATGCGTTCGCCGGTGTGACGACGAATCAAATCGGACAATCCGCCCGCACCCTTACTGCGACTGATTTTGCCCGCTGCCGCCTCTTCGTTTGTTTCCTCGCGATCGCTCTTGCCACCGACTTTGCCTTTTTCACCGGCTCGCATCAGCCCGTTGTGCATCCAATATTTGACCATCGGTGCATCGTGGCAGCATCCGCTTTGCGCCCGTTCGTTCTCGTGATGTGGGAACATCAAATCCAATCCACCGCCGTGGATGTCGAACGTATCGCCCAGGATTTCGTGGCTCATCGCTGAACATTCGATATGCCAACCTGGTCGCCCTTTGCCCCAGGGGCTATCCCACGCGATCGATTGGCCTTTGGCGTTTTTCCAAAGTGCGAAGTCGCCGGACGATTTTTTCTTGGCCGCCGCCTCGCCCCCTTCGCCTTGCTGAGCATCGACGCTGCGATTGGAAAGTTGGCCGTAGTTCGGGTCTTTCATCACATCGAAAAAGACATCGCCATCGACTTCATAGGCGTGCCCCTTGGCGATCAATGCCTCGATAAAGCTAATGATTTGCGGCATGTGGTCGGTTGCACGCGGCAGATAGTCAATCTGATTGACACCCAACTCACGCAGATTCGACAGGTAGTCGGCGGTCATTTCGACCGCAATCTGGCTCATCGGAATCCCACGCTCGCGGCTTTTCGCGATCAATTTGTCGTCGACGTCGGTGATATTGACAACCCAAGTGACGTCATAGCCACTGTAGCGAAGGTAGCGTTTGACCGTGTCAAAAATGACAGGCCCCACCATGTGGCCGATATGCGACTCGGCGTACACCGTCGGCCCACACAGATAGATGCCGACCTTCGGAGGATTGATTGGCTGAAAGATTTCCTTGGTTTTACTCAGCGTATTGTAGATTTTGATCGGTGGCTTCGTCTCCGAAGCTCCCTTGACGCCGGTGGACGCGGTAGCAGTGCTCATCGAAATAGTTCTGGGAAAATGACTTTCAGGGGTGCAAACGATTCCGACGCAGAATCGAACTTCGTGGAATCGGGGAATTATAGAGACAGATGCCGATCAAGTAGAGGGCGATTTAAGATTCCCGTGTGCTGTACACCAGCACGACGACGCGCGCGGCGATCGCTGCCGCACCACCGATCGGCCCGATTCCCTCTCCTGTTTTCGCTTTGATTCCCACTCGATCGACCGAGATATCCAATAGTCCGGCGAGCGTTTCTCGCATTTGGTCCAAATGAGGTGCCATTTTGGGACGTTCCGCCAAAATCACGCAGTCCAAATTGACGATTTCCATGCCATGGTGACGGACCCGGCGAACCGCCTCGTACAGAAACTCGCTGCTGTCGCGGTCCCGGTTTTCTTCGGCATTGTCGGGAAACAGACGGCCAATATCAGGCTCGGCAACCGACCCCAACAAGGCGTCGGTGATCGCATGCAGCAAGACATCGGCATCGCTGTGGCCAATTGCATGCACTTCGGCCGGAATCTCCATCGCTCCGATCCGCAGTGGGCCGCCATTTCCGAGTCGGTGAGAATCGTACCCTAGTCCAATACGGATCGCAGGAATCGGTGTGCTCATGTGGGAAAAACTCCAGAGAGGGGATACGGGGGAGAGGTCGAAAGATTGAGAGCAAAAAAATGGGGCGAAATCGAAACATCCTCAATACCGCCCCGCTGATTTAGCGGATGTTCGCTGTTAAAAAACATTGCAAACAGAGATGCGAGGCTGATTAGCGGTCGGCACGGGGGATCTACAGTCGTTGCCATCGCACCCTACAATAACCGACCGTAGCCTCCGCGCGATGTACCGACCTTTGCTCGAGTCAGCCGTATTCATGTCTATTATCGAAGTCCGTCAATTAACCAAGTCCTACCGCGTCTACAAAAAACGTGAGGGCCTTTCCGACAGTATCCGAGGACTGTTCCATCGCGAATACAACGAAGTCGAAGCGGTCCGCGGGATCGATTTGGATGTTCAACAAGGTGAATTCGTGGCCTTTCTTGGCCCCAACGGTGCCGGCAAGACGACGACATTGAAATTACTAAGCGGGGTCATCAATCCGACCAGCGGCACGGCGTCGGTGATGGGATACGTCCCCTGGCAGCGGAAAAATGACTATCGCCGTCGCTTCGCCTTGGTGATGGGCCAAAAAAACCAACTATGGTGGGATTTGCCCGCGCAAGAATCGTACCGACTGCACCAGCAGATCTATGGCATCGATGCCGAGCAGTTCAAAACAACGCTCGCCGAATTGACCGACCTGCTCGATGTTGGGCGACTGCTCAGCCAACCAGTGCGAGAACTGTCACTTGGTGAGCGAATGAAGATGGAGCTGATTGCGGCACTACTGCACAGCCCCGAGGTTTTGTTTTTAGACGAACCCACAATCGGTTTGGACGTGATCGCGCAACACAACATCCAAAAGTTTTTGCGGTATTACCAAGAGAAACGCAAGATCACGATCCTGTTGACCAGCCACTACATGAAAGACATTGCCGCGTTGTGCAAACGGGTCGTGATCGTTGCCGATGGTCGCATCGAATACGATGGATCGCTTTCGGGCATCATCGATAAATTCTCGGGATCGAAGATCATCACGCTGCAGTTTGCCGAAGGACACCGTCCGTCGATGTCAACGTTCGGCGAAGTCTTGGACGAAAATTGGCCCAAAGTCCGAGTGCGAGTCAATCGAGCCGATGTGCCGCGAGTGTTAGCAGAGACGCTACGCGACAATCCGATCGAAGACGTCGCGGTCGAAGATCCTCCGCTCGAAGACGTGATCGCCGATCTGTTCCGCGAAACGTCCGAACGCAATCTGCAAAACGCCGCAAAGGTCATCGCCAACGGACGCTAGGACAACGTTGGCGATCTGCTTCCCAAGCGGGTCACGTTGCAGGCTGGTCACGTTAGGAATAGTCGTCCATCGGCGGGCAGCTGCACACGAGATTGCGGTCGCCATAGGCGCTGTCAATACGGCCGACGGTGGGCCAGAACTTGGCGTCCCGCAACCATGCCATCGGCCAAGCCGCTTGCTCTCGCGTATAAGGATGCTGCCAATCGTCGCTGCCGATCGCGCCCATCGTGTGCGGCGCGTGCTTCAGCGGGTTATCGTTCGCATCCATCTTGCCATCTTCGATGCTTTGAATTTCCGCACGGATCGAAATCAAAGCGTCACAGAATCGATCGAGCTCGTCTTTGCTCTCGCTTTCGGTCGGCTCGATCATCAACGTGCCCGGCACTGGCCACGACATCGTTGGGCCATGGAAACCGTAATCCATCAATCGTTTGGCGATATCTTCGATTTTCACTCCTGCCGATTTTTCAAACTTGCGACAATCGACAATGAATTCATGGGCGACGAAGCCATCGCTATCGGTATACAGAATGTCGTAGTGATCACTCAAACGCTTGGCCATGTAATTGGCGTTCAAAATCGCGACCTGCGTTGCCTTTTTCAGCCCCGACGCGCCCATCAAGGCGATGTAAACGTAACTGATCGTCAAGATGCTGGGGCTGCCATAGGGTGCCGCCGAAACCGGCCCGATCGCGAATTCGCCCGCAGTATCGGGACGCTCCACCGGATGCTCAGGCAAAAACGGAGCCAACTGCGGTGCCACACCGATCGGTCCCATTCCCGGACCACCGCCGCCGTGAGGAATACAGAACGTTTTATGCAGGTTCAAGTGACAAACGTCCGCGCCGATTTTCCCAGGACTGGTCAATCCGACTTGGGCGTTCATGTTCGCGCCATCCATGTAGACTTGGCCGCCATGTTCATGGATCAAGTCACAAACGCCTCGCACCGTGCTTTCGAAAACGCCGTGCGTCGATGGATAGGTGATCATCAAGCACGAAAGTTTGTTGCTGTGCTGGACCGCTTTGGCCTGCAAATCTTCCATGTCGATATCGCCGCGTTCGTTACACTTAATCGGCACAACTTTCACTTCCCG
>NZ_ANOG01000297.1 GCF_000346295.1 Rhodopirellula maiorica SM1
GTGCCGTTAGATGTGCTTCACGCAAAAACGCGTCGAAATAGTCATTCGAGAATTCAGGCAACGGCTTTGCCATCGCGACGTGACGCACCGCCCGCGCGTCATACACACGATAGACCTCTTTCATCCCGCCCCGGCCAATTAGCTCAGGGTCCTGGTATCGCTGCTGGATTCGCGAAATCGAGCAGTACAGCGGACAAATATCGTCATCCGATTCCAAGTAATCACCATACGTCTGCGATGGATCCGCCTGATCGAATAACTCGTCTACAATCGGTTTGATCCGCTGAAGCGCTTTACGACGGGAATGGCTGCTTGTCATCAATCGGTTTAACGATCTCGATAGGGAAGATTAAGAAACGCGGCACGACACGCCAGCGATATCAAGATGATGAGTTGTTGTCGGGAAATTCCAATTCCCGTCGCAATTCATACGCTTCGCGGACAAGGCGTTTTTTGACGCGATGCTTCAACACGTACACGCTCTCTTCGCTGATATTCAATTGTTGACTGATCTCGGTGGCCGATTCGCCCTCGACACTTCGCACAAACACATCGACGGCGTTTCCCGAAAAGATGGTCCGCAGACGCTCGAGCGCCAAGTCAACAATATGCTCTTTCCACTCCGCTTCAATCTGCAATTCTAATTCGGGTCGATCAATCAGTAATTGTTCGACGTCGATTGAACCGGAGTCCACGGTATGTCGATCACTTCGTCGTTTGCGATGCCAGTCGACGAGAGTGCTGTGGATTAAATACGACAACCAAGTGCGAAAACGAGCTCGCTGAGGTTCATGCTGATAATTGACCAAGTCTTTCCACAAACGCATCAGCACCAATTGGCAGACGTCATCGACATCCGAACGAGCGACGCCCATATGAGTCAGAATGCGACCAATAAATGGCTCGTAGTAGCCCAGCAATTCCTCCCAGGCTGGATGGTCTTTTCCAGACTGCGCAAGCTTTAGCAACGAAATTCGGGTCAACAAGTTATGTGATTGAATATTCATTGAAAAAGGCAACGAGGGTGCCACTACGACGACTTGATAGCGAGTCGCTCTGCATCCGCAAAGTAGGCATCGCCTACCACAACTTTCCTATTGTAGGATCCAAACCGGTGTTTCGTCGGTGCAAAATCAAGATCGATCTCGAAAAAACACCCTCCTGATGAGGTTGGAGGGCGGATCAGGATCCGCCGGTATCAAGCTGCCAGCAGATACGCGAATTGTGAATGATGGCATGGACTGCCATATTCATCCTTTGAACACCGGGATTGAGATGATGGAGCTGAAAAACCCGCAGTCCTAAATCAATAGTTCAGTGTTCCACCACGGGCAGGCTTATTTCGTTCGCCTTCCCACCACTCGTTCGGGCCTTCGGCTTCGATCTGCTTCCAAAGTGCCAGCAGTTGTTGTTTCATCGCCTCGGTCTTTTCAGGCATCGCCTCGGCGAGATCGTTTTCTTCCTTCCAATCCTTTTCAATCTCGAACAGTTGGAACTTGGTAAGGGTATCATTACCCACGATTTTCCAATCACCGATCCTCATCGCGACGCGGTCTTGTGGTGGCGAGACATGTGTCCGCCAGAACAGCGGGATCGGTCGATCGACAGGCTTTCCGGATAACGCGGGCACAATGTTGACGCCATCAATCGTGCGGTCCTTTGGCAATGGGACTTCCGCGATCGCAAGCACCGTGGTGAAGATATCGGTTCCCACGACCGGAACGGAACTAGTGGTGCCGGGTGAAATATGGCCGGGCCAGCAGACGATTCCCGGCACGCGGATGCCGCCTTCGTGATCACTGCGTTTGCCACCACGCAATCCGCCCGTCGTGCCTCCGTATCTGGCCACAGGGCCGTTGTCGGAGGTAAAGAAAAAGAGTGTGTTGTCGCTGACGCCTTCAGCATCAAGCGTCTGCATCACCTGTCCGACTGCGTCATCGAGCTGGGTAATGTTGCCCATGTACGTGCGATTGTCATGTTCGCCGTAAAGGGCTGAGAATTTGGGGTCCGTCGCGATCGGCGAATGGGGTTCATGGACCCACACCGACAATGCAAACGGTTTGGATTTGTTTCGTTTTTCGCTCAGCCACTCCGTGGCCTCCGCCGCCACGATTTGTGCCGAATATCCTTTCTGCTCACCGATCGGTTCTCCGTTGCGAACAAAGTTGTCCGGATTCTTGTGACTTGGATGCGCGTTGTTATGCGTCGCCATCCAATGGTCATAGCCGTGGTCGCCTGGTTGTGGGTATTCAGCGGTATTGAAGTGAGGCAACGAATTGAGGTGCCATTTCCCAACGTGGCAGGTTTCGTAACCGATCGATTTGAGCAGTTTTGGATAGGTAATCTCGCTCTCACGTAGATGCGCTTTATGATTCCCCGACAAGTGTCGCCAAACACCGTTGCGATAGGGATGGCGTCCTGTCAGGATCGCTGATCGAGACGGAGAGCAAACGGCGCAAGCCGAATAGCACTGCGTTAGTTTGACGCCGCGGGCCGCCAATTTGTCCAAGTTGGGCGTTTTGATTAATTCGTGTCCATAGGTTCCCGAGTCACCCCACCCCATGTCGTCCGCCACAAAGACAACAACATTAGGTCGTTCCGATTCACCGGTGCGATTGGGTTCATCCGCGAACGATGGAAGAATCGAAAGTCCGAAGGCCGACAGCAGTGGTAAAAAAATACGTAGACTCATGTTAACTCGATTGTTGGAAGCGATATCGTTTTGAGGGATTCTATTTCTGGTTCGATTTTTAGGACGCCGAATCGTCCAGGTAGCCCAGCGAAACCAGGAATGCACGGGTCTTTTGCATCACTTGTTCGTAAACGCTGGTGTCTTTGGTTTTTGGACGAAAAAAAGGTGAATTGAAGAATCCGTGGATCTGGCCTTCAAAAGCCACAAGCTGACATTTGTTGCCGGCGGCTTCCATCAATCGCGCGAAGCGTTCCGCGTTCTCAAACGGCACCGTCGTGTCCGCCGTGCCGTGCAACAATAGCGTTGGCACGATTCCAGGTCTGACATGATGACATGGCGAGATATCGGTCTGTCGCGCTTCGCCCACTTTGGATAACCCATAACCTTTGGCGGTGGTGTCCAAAACGGGATTAAACAGGATCATTGCGTTGGGACGCGAGCTGACCGTCCGATCTTCGTCTGCTTCCTCTTCGCCTTGAATCACTCCGGTGCAGGCGGCGATGTGTCCGCCCGCCGAACCGCCCGAGGCTACAATTTTCTCGGGATCGATTCCAAGTTCGGACGCGTGCCCGCGAATCCAACGCACCGCCGACTTCGCATCCGTGACCGATTCAAACGGTGTCGTTTTGTTGCGGCTCTTGACGCGATAGTCGGCCGAGAAGGCGACCATACCGTCGTCGGCAAGCGATCTCGCTTGTTGGAAAAACTGTTTGGGGTCTCCGCCCGTCCAGCCACCGCCGAAGAAGAAAACAATGGCAGGAGCCTTGTCGTTCGTTTGATGTCCCTTGGGTTCGAAGACATGTAGTTTCAGCTGTACATCGCCAATGGTTTTGTAAGTCACGACGCGATCCGGCGTGAAGTCATCAGCGACAAGACACCGATTGCAGAACAACGCAAGTGTCATGAATACGATCATTGTCTTCATTTCGTTACCTCGATTTGGCGGCAGCGTGCGGAGTCCGCTACCTTACTTATTCTGGTGTGCTGGCAAATTGGAAATGTCTTTTCTATTGAACCCATCATCGGGCTGATCGGAAAAACGATATGGATCAAAGTGTTCGCGCATCTCGTCCAGCAGAATCTGCTCCATTTCCTCGAGCTTCTCGGCATAAGCCGGATCATTCGCGAGATTGGTTTGCTTCGGATTCGGCTTGTACTGCGTTAACGCAATCAGCTTCGGATCGTTGTGCTGGGGCAACAGTTCATCTGGGTTTTCGGCCAAGTTGAAAAGCTGGGTTTCGTTCACGCCGTCTTGGGTCGATTCATAGCGGATCAGTTTCCAATCGCCTTTCTTGACACATCGCATTCCCGGTTTTGCACCACCGCAATATGCGCCATAGAGCACATCGCGAACGGTATCCTGCTTGCCTTCGAGAACTGGTTTAAAACTAATGCCTTCGCTGGTCTTCGGCGCTTCGATCCCAGCCAGGTCGCACAAGGTCGCGAGCGCATCGAGATGGTAGATATTCCCCAGTACACGAGATCCTGGTTTGATGCCGGGACCTTTCACGATGTAGGGGACACGGAAGGTGTGCTCGTAGAGGTTCTGTTTGCCTTGCAGTCCGTGCCGGCCGATCGCCATTCCGTGGTCGGACGTATAGAAGATATAGGTGTTATCCAGTTCGCCCATCTGCTTAAGCTTTTCTAAAACGGCACCAATCTGGATGTCGATATTTTCGCTACAGGCAAACTCGCGGCCCAGCTCGTTGCGAATGGTGCGCTCATCACGGTTGGTCCAAACCCCGCTGACGTTTACCTCGTCACGCACCTTCATATCCGTATTGTTGAACGGGTGTTTGGTGAGATAGTTTTTGGGAAGTTTCGGCTGCTTCGGATCGGTTGGCGGGAGGCTGTTTTTGTCCCGATGATTCACGGCGCCATATTTGGCCAGCAACTCAGGCTTCCCGTCGCGTGTATCGTGAGGATGCGAAAAACCGAAATAGATTAGAAATGGGTCTTGGTCGTTGGAGGCCTCGCGTTGCTCAAGATAGTTGAGCACCTGTTTGGCATGCCAACCGCTGCCTGACTCATCCGTGCCGCCTCGTTTGGTGGCATCATGAACCACTGTAAACTTAGCATTCGCAGCTGCGTAACTATTCCCTTTCTTGCAGGTTCGCATCGTGTCGTACCCCGCGTCGTTGAAAACCGCTGCCAGGGTATGGTCTGCAAGATTCGCAGGGATATGTTTCGCATCCACCTCAAGCAGATTCCGACCGAGTTTTGGTTTATCCGGAACATGCCAAAGCGTGCGGCCGGACATGATCATATGGCGCGATGGAGTGCACACGCCGCCGCACCAAGCCCCCATCTGATGGGCTCCATCGATCACCAAACCCTCGGCGGCCAGACGGTCAATCACCGGGGTCTCTAGCGCTGAATCCTGATCGTAGATTTTAAGATCAAAGGGCGATTGGTCATCGGCAACGATGTACAGGATATTGGGTTTGTCGTTGGCAGCAGAATTTTCTGATTCGAGCACGTCGACCGCAAGCTCCTGGAAAGCGGTGTTCTCGCCGCCACCCGTATCGGTAACTGGGGACACGGCCCAGACAATCCAGCGGAATTGACCGAGCGATTGTCCGGCCGCTGCCCGCAACGATGTCGCTGTGAACTTCGTCTTTGCCTTGCCGGTCGTATCAATGGTGCCAAGCGGAGTAAAACGGGTCAGATCCCATCCCGGATCGGTCGCCGCGTCGCTGCCGTAAAGGACCATCTTTTGAGCACCGCGGATCCCTTTCCAATTGTGAGACCAACTGGTGATGGCGGAAACGGATTGTTTCGAGCCCAAATCCATTTTATAGGCTCCACCACGAACCCCATTTCCGAACACCGGCCCGATTGCCGCAGCCAATTTTCCGTCCGTCAATGACTTCAGCGGATCATTGCGGGTTGCCGGATTCGCCGTGACCTTTCTACCTGATGCCGGCGACGGCTTCAGCTTCTGAAAGTCATCGGCACTCGATGCGGTTTCAATCACCACGGTTGATCCCGGCAGTACGAAAGGTTTCATCGCGGGATGAGCCGGTCCCATCGGAACGGCACGCTGTGAAGTGTTATGCCCATCCAGGTCGACCTTTTGCGTGCCTTTTAAGGCCTCGGACGCATCATGATGAAT
>NZ_ANOG01000298.1 GCF_000346295.1 Rhodopirellula maiorica SM1
CTGCAATCAACTCTCCGTCCGCGATACTCTCCACGTCGAAAATGAAATGGGCAACTTTTTCGGTCATCAGATTCTTCGCTGGATAGATCGTTTCGCGAAGGGCCGCGAAACAGGATGTTGGTTATTTGATTGCTCGGTCGGCGTCGTCGCCACCGCATGCGGTTAAAGGCGTTGCGGCGTTATTTCGATCGATTCTGGACGCTGCTCGGCTTAAACTGCCAGCCATTCTTTCTTAATATGACGTCACCTGCTGTAAAGATATCAAAACTTGGCCAAATTCACACGACAAACTCGTTTTCCTAATTCACCATGAACCAAAACCCCTCTGTCACGATCAATGCATCACGGTTGCTCGAACGTTTTTTGCGTTATGTGCGAATCGATACCGCTGCGGACCCCACCAGTGACGAGTATCCCAGTACGCAAAAACAACGAACACTGGCTCGGTTATTAGAGCAAGAGTTGGTCGCGATGAGCATCTCGGACGCACACATGGACGAGAATGCTTTGGTTTGGGGCACGGTTCCGGCAACCAATGGTGGTGACACTCCGGCTGTCGCCCTGGTCGCTCACATCGATACGTCGCCCGAGGCCCCCAGTGCAAACGTGACGCCGCAAGTCATCGAAGCCTACGCCGGAGGCGATATCTCGCTGCCGTCGGGGATCGAAATCTCATTTTCCGATACCCCCGAATTGGCCTCGATGATCGGCAAGACGTTGGTAACGACCGACGGAACGACCTTGCTCGGTGGTGACGACAAGGCCGGCATCGCAATCATCATGGAGCTTGCCGAAACGTTGATCGAGAACCCACATCTGCAACACGGGGATGTCCGTTTGTTGTTCACCTGTGACGAAGAAATCGGACACGGTACCGACAAAATCGATCTCGAAAAACTCAGTGCGACCGTGGCGTATACCGTGGACGGAGGCGGGGCCGGTGACATCGATGTCGAAACGTTCTCCGCCGATGGTGCAACCGTTCGATTCACGGGCAACAATATCCACCCCGCAATCGCCAAGGACGTGATGCTAAACGCAGTGCGGGCGGCAGCTGATTTTGTCGCCGAGTTGCCTCGCGACGACATGACCCCAGAAACCACTTCGGATCGCCAGGGATTCATCCACCCCAATGCAATCCATGGCGGTGTGGGCGAAGCCACTGTGGAATTGATTTTGCGTTCATTTGATTCCAAGGACTTGGATGGCTACGCCGACATCGTTCGCGCCGCGGCCGAAACGGCGGCTAAGAAGACACCGGGTGTTAAAGCCGATGTCAAGATTTATCGCCAATACCGCAATCTTCGCGAAGGTCTCGAGAAACTGCCTCAGGCGGTTGAGTTTGCCGAGCAGGCGTTCAAGAACCTCGGCCGCCCCTGTAGCCGCGAGATCGTGCGGGGCGGAACCGACGGCAGCCAGTTGACCGAGAAGGGATTGCCGACACCGAATTTGTCCAGCGGCCAGCACAACATCCACAGCGTTCGCGAATTTGCCTGTCTGGACGAAATGGTCGAAGCGACCGAGTATCTGGTCGAACTGCTCGCTCTTTGGAGCACACAGCGATCGTAGCGAAAAAACGCCGCCGGTGTATTGATGGGTTGAGCCGCCCTCGCGTGAGCGGCTCTTTCCACACATTGCCCGCTGCCGAGCGGCCAGTGACATTGAGAAAGAGCGTTCGATTTTGACCGAGCGGCTCGCGCCCAATGTCATCTACCTTGGTACTAAACGAGTGGCGTTTGTAGCGGTGCGGCGCGGGGCCCGCCCGGTCTAAACCGAACGTTTCACTCGCCTCAACCGGACGGCTCGCGCCGTGCCGCTACCAAAG
>NZ_ANOG01000299.1 GCF_000346295.1 Rhodopirellula maiorica SM1
TGAGGTGGTGACCTGATTCCGGGCGCGCGGAAGTCTTAGCGTTGACCTAGGTGAATGGATTCAAACTGTGAAGGTGTTTGGTAACCAAGACTCGAGTGTTTTCGCTCTTGGTTGTAATAGCTGAAGTATTCTCCGAGCTCGTGTTCTCCTTCATGTACTGTCTCGTATTCGGTCATCTCCAGTTCGGTCTTGATCGTTCCAAAGCAACTTTCCATAAATGCATTGTCGTAGCAGTCGCCAGCGCGGCTCATGCTTTGGCGAATCGATGAACGCTTCAGCATTTGGCGAAATCGACTTCCAGCGTATTGGCCACCACGATCGCTATGGTGAATCAGATTCTTGCCAGGCTGACGGCTCATGATCGCATCCTTCAGGCTGCTAACGACAAGTTGCTCTGTCATCGTCACATCCAATTTCCATCCGATGATTCGTCTTGAAAAACGATCCATCACCATTGACAAATAAGCAAACTTTCGATGCGTCAGCGGGACGTAAGTGATGTCAGCGACCCACAGGCGATTAATACTCGTAAGTTCGATTTCCTCCAGTAACAAATTGGGACTGTAACCGAGTCGGTGTCGGCTATCGGTCGTTTTAGGCTGAAAGGATTTCGGCTGTATCGCCTTCAAACCCTGCGATTCCAGGGCTTTTGCGACCGTTCTGCGGGAAACGACAATGCCGCGATCGGCAAGCTCACTGGCGATTCGCCGAGTCCCATAGCGTCGCCGATGTTTCCAGAAAATATCGATGATCATTGGCGACAGTTCTTCGGCCCGAGTCGGTTCAAATCGACAACTTGCTTGCTGGTATTCATAGAACGAACTGCGTGACAACGAAAGCGCAAGGCAAACATCGCTAGCAGATGCCTTCGTCGAGTCGACTATTTCTGCTGCAGCAGCAAAACGATCACTCAGTCGCTTCGGCTGAAAATAGACAATGCTTTTTTTAAGATGTCACGTTCTCGCTCAACACGACGCAATTCGATTTCCAGTTCCTTCACTCGACTATCAAGCGACGAAGCGACTGGGCCGCTTTGCCGCAACTGCTCTCTTTTCCATCGATACAACAAATTCGTTCCTGATAGACCGAGTCGGTCAACCACCGAAGTCGCCGAATGGCCATCGAGCAACATTTGTACGGCATCGCGTTTGAACTGATCGGTAAATTGACGTCGTGATTTAATTGTCTCTTTGATGCTCTTCTTACTCATCGCGGGGATCTCCTGAGACGGCCATTCTAAGCCCC
>NZ_ANOG01000300.1 GCF_000346295.1 Rhodopirellula maiorica SM1
TTCGGTCACCACTTCCGTTTCGACGACGCGATCGACGTTGCGGTCGGTGAACAGGTTCACACTACTACCGGCCTGCTCAAAGAACGCAAAGAACAGCATTTGGAAGAAGATCAGCACCAGCGCGACGATCATCCGCTGCCGTGGTATTTGGTCTAATTTGAAGGTTTGGATGATCAGATAGCCAAAGGCAATAATCCCGATCACGGTCAAGACGAGCCCTGCAGGCTTGCTGACTTCCTTTAAAAAGACGGCCGCGATGCTACGAACCGCCTTTGATGTCGCCGACGCGTCTGGTGGGATATCACCGGTAACACTGTTGATCGTCTCGTCCGGGATCAGCTGGACCGATTTACCATCGTCGGTCAGAGGCGAAAATCCGCTCACCAGCAGTGTCAACACGGGAATCGCGATGAGTGTCCCGAGGTAGACCATCCAATCGTGACGGCCATCCATCCCGTCAGGGCGCCGGCCTTTCTCGGCACTCAAACCGCCTCGCGAGAGAGCGACACAAGCGATCGCTCCTGCCGCAACCAACGCGGCAGCGACAAAGATATTTACGGCGGTGGTCCACGGATTGTCGGGGTGGAACACCAGCATGCCGATTGCGCTGACCGCCGCGCCCAGCCCGATCAAGGCTTGCGTTACCAGCGTAGGCATCACGAAGACGGCCAATCCGATCAACATCCCAATCGTGGCCAGTCCAAACCCGTAGTGCCATCCATAGGTCTCGCCGACGTAGCCACACAACAACGGGCTCATCGCGGCCCCGAGATTGATGCCCATATAAAAGATCGTGAACCCGCCGTCACGTTTACCGCTGCCCTTGGGGTACAGCGATCCAACGATCGTCGAGATATTAGGTTTGAAGAAACCGTTGCCGACGATCAGCAGCGACAGCGCGACAAAAAATGGCCACTGCGCTTCGTAAGTCATCAACAAGTGGCCGGCAGCCATCAACACGCCACCCAGGATCACGGCACGTCGTTGCCCCAACACACGGTCGGCCAACAAACCGCCGAAAAACGGCGTCATATAGACCAACGCCGTATAGGCACCATAGACCGTATAGGCTTGTTCGTCCCCGTACTTCAGGAACCCTTTGATCATGTACAAGACCAACAAAGCCCGCATGCCGTAGTAGGAGAACCGCTCCCACATCTCGGCAAAGAACAACGTGTACAACCCGGTGGGATGCCCGAATAAAGTGGATTGGCCTTCGTGCAGGTCGGCGCCCGGACGCGGGGGTGTTACAGAATCGTCAACGCTCATCGTGAATTCAAATTCGGGAAATGCAGGTTCGAGGACAGGTAAGTTGCCGAAGCAAATGAATGAAGCAGGGGAGTCGTTGTGTTCAGCCTTTGGCCACTTCGGGGGCACCCACTAACGAGGTGCTTTTGCCGTCGTGGTAATACACTCGGTTGCGGCCAATGTTTTTAGCAGCGTACAGTGCCTCATCGGCACGTCGCACCACGGGGCTCGCAACCAAATCATCGCGGGGTTCGCTGACGCCGACGCTGATCGTGACCGACAAGGGCTTGGTCCCCAAATCGATCTGGTGTGACGCCATTGTTTTGCGAACCTTGTTCATTTTGTCGGCGGCGATTTGCAGCGGACCGTTCATCACGATTGCGAACTCTTCGCCGCCAAAACGGGCAACCATGATCGCGTCATCCAGTTCCAATCGCAGCAGTTTGGCGACCTGTTGAAGCACCTGATCGCCGACTTGGTGCCCGTGGGTATCGTTAAAGCTTTTGAAGTGATCGATATCCACCAACGCCAATGCGAAAGAGCGACCGCCTTTACGAAACGTTGCGAAGGTTTCGTCAAGCTTTTGGTCAAACGCGCGTCGGTTGTGCAGACCGGTCAACGCGTCGGTACGAGCTTCGGTGAGATAGCTCTCGATCTGTTTGGTTTGTTTATCGAGCTGGCGTTCGGCCGATTCAAGCCGATCTTGCAATTGCTCGTTGCTATCCATGATCTGCTTGAGCAGCGCGATCACTTTGGGCGCCGATTGAGTGGACTGGGCATCCACCCGGACCTCGTTACTCAATTCGCCCAGCCGAGATTGATACTGCGAAACATTGCCAGAGTATTCGTTTGTCCAGGCCCCGAGTTCTTGCAGCATCTGCAGGACGCGTTCGCGTTCGTCTTGTGACATCGCCATCCCCGCCGTTTCGCTATGTTTGCGTCCGAACCGGTATCCTAGCATTAACCCCACGGCCAGCAGCACGAGGCCTGAGATGATACCCACCATCATTGGGAGGAGGTTTCCCTGCAATAGTTCTTCGTTGATGACCGTTTGCCCAATAATAATTAACGAGGAAGTCCACAACTGCGAACGCGGCAGGTAAGCCTCGGGGTTACCCAGAGGCAGTCTGTTTCCCAAAACCGATCGGCATTACCGATATCACGTTCCGACGCGCCGGTTACTTGCATACCGGATACTTGCATACGAGATACCTGCATACCGGATTCTAGCGCAGCGGTTAATCACGCACCGAATCGACGGCTAACCGTGCACCGAGCGCCCTGGGCCAGCCAACGGTGCACAGGGAAATCAGTACACAGACGACTGACGCACTGGCAGTGACGCAATGGCTAGAAATGCAAGGGATTAGTGGTGCACGGGGTCACCAGCGGGGTGCGAAGCCAGCTGTTCTCCACGGGCGATCACGACCAATCCGCTATCGGTAACGGTAAAACCGCGTGCTTCATCGGCCGCACGATCATACCCGATTTCCGTTTCGGCTGGGATACGAACTCCTTTATCGACGATAACGCGGCGTAAACGACAGCGGCGCCCGACTTCGACCCCTTCGAACAAGATACTGTCTTCGACGTGAGCATAACTGTTGACCCGGGTATTCGGCCCCACAATGCTGCGTGCCACACTGCCGCCGCTAATGATCGCTCCTTGGCAAACCAGCGAGTCGAGTGCTTCGCCGCGGCGAGAGGAGTGGCCTTCACTTCCAAAGACAAACTTCGGTGGCGGCAGCATCGGTTGGAACGAGCGAATCGGCCAATGTTGGTCGTACAGATTCAATTGGGGATCGACCCCCACCAGGTCCATATTTGCTTCGTAGTAGGCGTCAATGGTACCGACGTCCCGCCAATAGGCATCACGTTTTCGGTTTTCGTCCAAGAACGGAAAGGCATAGACGCGATGATGTTCGATAGCCGCGGGAATGATGTTCTTGCCGAAGTCGTGATCGCTATCGGTCCGAGTCGCATCATCGCAGAGCTGTTCAAACAAGAATCGAGCGTTGAAGACATAGATACCCATCGAT
Source organism: Rhodopirellula maiorica SM1 (assembly GCF_000346295.1). GTDB lineage: Bacteria > Planctomycetota > Planctomycetia > Pirellulales > Pirellulaceae > Novipirellula > Novipirellula maiorica. The sequence continues at coordinate 3,288 of NZ_ANOG01000300.1, forward strand.
GCCAGACAGACATCGGGATCGTCGGGGGTTGCCATCGGATCGGCGGGCTTTTCTTGGAATCCGGTCAACCGGTTATCCAAGTCGACTTGCATCACCCCAAATTGTCTCGCTTCGTCGCGACTGACCCGCAATGCCCCGATCGTGATATCGGCTCCCATTTTGCGATGGAAATCGACCATCGGTTTGTAGTTCATCTTGTAGATGTGGTCGCCCGCCAAGATCACGACGTCTTTGGGCTGTTCGCTCTCGATCGCGTAGATGTTTTGATAAACGGCATCGGCGGTGCCTTGATACCAATTGTTGTCGATACGCTGCTGTGGCGGAACGACGTCGATAAATTCGCCAAGCTCGCGGCAAAAGTATTGCGCCAGGACAGATTGATGTGACGATCGAGCGATTGGGGCCTTGTACTGCGTCAACAACAGCATGCGTCGCATCCCGCTGTTCAGTGCATTA
>NZ_ANOG01000301.1 GCF_000346295.1 Rhodopirellula maiorica SM1
AATTCGAGCTGCGATGGCCGAAACGCTCGAACAGAGCAATCACACCTCGGTTCAACGGCGGATTGAGTCAATCACCGCCGATCGAGACGAAGGCGTTCCAGTGGAAAAACGACGCGACAATTTCTTGTCGCCGGTTGCGATCGATGAGCGGTCTGGTGAGATTGGCCCCTGCGTTAGCCAGACGGGCAAACGCTGCAGCGACAAAGGTTTTCTACCGATGTCACTCGAAGATTACCTGGAGACACTCGACTGGACCGCTCGCCAGATTGCACCTGGCAAGCGAGGCAAGACACCGGCAGACCTACCACCGGTGCTCAAGCGACTGGGCTTGGACACCAAGACCTGGTGCGAATTGGTTAGCGACTTTGGCCGGTTGTTTTGCACGGTCGCCGGACGCCCCGAGTGTGTTGATCCGCTGCGCAGCCACCGCACCCACCGCCGCTATCATTTGCGGCGACGAGCGCGAGAGCTACTCACCCAAGCGGATTAGCTTAGGAGCATCTATTCTTTTCAGGTGTTGAGCGTGGTGACGTGTCGCCGATAGATGAACTTGCGCACGCTTAGTCGCAATGAAACCTAGTTTCGGCGAAATGACCCGCGGTCGGCAACGTTTTGATACGGCAATCGTCCGAGAACCCGCTAGAACTCCTGGACTAGCCCCACGGTATCAACCGACACCACCTCGGAAAAATGCTCCGTCCCCATGAAGAGTGCCGTCTTTTGGTCATATTGCTTTCTTACACGCTCCACTGCCTCGCTCGAATCCCATTGCAAATCACTCAGCTCCCGCCTCATCTCGTCCTTAAACAAGCGTAGGCTTTGTTTGAGGAGGAATAAAGACAGTGGATTACTCTGCAAGCCTCCGCTAGATTATCCAAACCACTCCACCAGCATCTTGACGCACAGACAGGCGAACTTGCGAAACCATCATGGAATCGATCCAATTAAAAAGCGGGTGTACCATTCCCACCGTCGGACTCGGACTCTGGAAAATCGACCAAGTCGAAACGGCCAATGTCGTGCAATCGGCAATCGATTGTGGCTATCGACATTTCGATTCCGCTTGTGACTACGGCAACGAAGTCCAAGCAGGCAATGGACTGAATCAAGCACTCCGCGATGGCAAAGTCACGCGAGACGATCTTTGGATCACATCCAAATTGTGGAACACCTACCATCGCCCCGAACACGTGCGGCCCGCGCTGGAAAAGACGCTCGCCGATTTGCAACTCGACTACCTCGACTTGTATCTCATCCACTTTCCGATCTCGCAAAAATTCGTGCCGTTCGATCAACACTATCCACCGGGATGGTTCGCCGACCCGAACGCGGCGTCGCCAAAGATGGAACCGGACCATGTCCCGCTGATCGAAACATGGCAAGCGATGACCGAATTAGTTTCGGCAGGCTTGGTTCGCGAGATCGGTGTTTGCAATTTCAGCGTAGCACTGCTGCGAGACTTGATGAATCAAAGCGATACGCCGCCGGCAATGCTGCAAGTTGAATTGCATCCGTATTTGACTCAGCAAAAATTGCTGCGGTTTTGCCGTGAGTCTGAGATCGCAGTGACCGCGTTTTCACCGCTCGGAGCTCAGTCGTATTTTCAGCTGAACATGGCCGAGTCGGGGGAAGCCGTGATCGAGCAAGCGAAAATCAAAGAGATCGCGTCCCATCACAATCGTACCGCCGCGCAGATCGTGCTGCGTTGGGGCATCCAGCGTGGCACGGCGATCGTGCCCAAAACATCGAAGACCGAGCGACTGAAAGAAAACATCTCACTGTTCGATTTCCAGTTGAGCGACGAGGAAATGAAAACGATCGATAAAATGGACCGCCATCGACGGTTCAATGATCCGGGCGATTTTTGTGAAGCCGCGTTTAATACGTTTTTCCCAATCTACGAATAGCACCGGAGACAACAACGATGCCCCCGCATGAAAAACTGAACTATGTCGAATTTCCCTGCAAAGACTTAGCAGCCACTAAATCGTTCTTTCAGGATGCGTTTGGTTGGACGTTCGTAGATTACGGCCCCCAGTACAGTGCGTTTGCCGACGAAGGACTCGACGGCGGCTTCTTTCAATCCGATCAAGCCGCCACGACCGCCACTGGATCGGCGCTGCTGGTTTTCTATAGCCAGAAGCTCGAAGAAACGCAGAAGAAGGTCGAGTCGGCTGGCGGGACCATTATCAAGCCGATCTTTTCGTTTCCCGGCGGACGGCGATTCCAGTTCACCGAACCAAGCGGCAACGAATTTGCCGTATGGTCGGATCAATAGCGGCGTGCGACTCAATGAGGCGAAACCACTCGGCATTTTGACGGTTTAAAACAACGTGGGTGGATCGAGTGAGGTTTTGTCCATTTTTGAAGAGGCGGCGATTGCGGCGTCATTGAAACATCACCGTGCAGGTTCCCTTGCTGGGTCACCAAGATATGATGTAAACACGGTTGAACGTTCGATTTGCGACCGACAAGCCCACCTTTTTGCCGTCCCACCACCTCATTTTCGAGCCTGCAATGCAGCCTTTTGACACCCAAAGCCGAACGCGTGTGGTTTTTGGCGCAGGAACGCTCTCGCGACTCGGCGAATTAGCGAGCGAATTTCGCCCTAAGAGCGTGATGGTCGTCAGCGACGCTGGATTGATCAAAGCAGGCCATTTCGAACACGCGGTCGAGTCACTGACCGCTAATGGTTTGAAGGTCGAGTCGTTTCACGATTTCGCTGAAAACCCCACCTCGGACATGGTCGACGCGGGAGTCCGCCACGCGGCCAAGGTCAAACCGGACCTGCTAATTGGCCTGGGCGGTGGCAGCAGCATGGATTGCTGCAAAGGCATCAATTTTGTGTATTCTTGCGGTGGGACGATTCACGATTACCAAGGGGTCGGTCGAGCGACCACCGATTTGTTGCCGATGATCGCCATCCCGACGACGTCGGGAACCGGCAGCGAGGCGCAATCGTTTGCCTTGATCAGCGACGCCAAAACGCATGTCAAAATGCCTTGCGGCGACCCTCGAGCAGCTTGCCGGGTCGCAATTCTGGATCCCGATCTGACGATGACTCAACCACGATCGGTCACCGCATTGACAGGGATCGATGCGATTTCGCACGCGATTGAAACCTATGTCACCAAACGTCGCAATCCGATGTCGACGACCTATTCACGACGTGCATTTGGATTGTTAGCTCAAGGTTTTTCGCGGGTTTTGGCCGATCCGAATGATCGCGAAGCTCGCAGCCAGATGCAGCTCGGCGCCCACTTTGCCGGCATGGCGATCGAAACTTCGATGCTTGGCGCCGCCCACGCGACCGCCAATCCATTGACCGCGCGGCACGGCATCACGCATGGGCAAGCCGTCGGATTGATGTTGCCTGCGGTGATTCGGCTCAACGGACTGGATCATCCGGATTGGTATGCGGAATTGCTGCGAGAAATCGACCCAACCGCCTCGAGCGAAAATGCTCCTGCCCGGTTGGCCGACACGGTCACCGAGTGGCTTCGCGACGCTGGATTGGCGACCTCATTTGAACAACTCTCGATCCCATCATCCGAGATCGAAGCGTTGGCCGAAGAAGCGCTCCAGCAGTGGACCGGGACGTTCAACCCGGTGCCGCTGGATCCCGCAAAAGCACGGGCGCTCTATCACGATGTGGCTTAGCAATGCGAACCACAGGTTGCGAAAATAGGTCCTCACCGATATTGTCGAGCACGCCTATTTTCGCACGGTTCTTTCACATTTCTTCCAAAAGCCATTGCCTGTACCACGATGATCACCATTGTTGACTATCAGATGGGAAACCTCCGCAGCGTTCAAAAGGGAATCGAACGCGTTGGTGGCTCAGCACGCATCAGTTCTGATCCTCGTGAAATCGCCGAGGCAGAGAAGTTGATCCTGCCGGGCGTCGGGGCGTTCGGGGACGCGATGACCGAGATCCGCCGCCGCGATTTGGCTGGTCCGATCCGCGATTTCATCGACTCGGGAAAGCCGTTTCTCGGCATCTGCCTTGGGCTGCAATTGCTGTTTGAACGCGGTTTCGAACACGGCGAACACGAAGGGTTAGGCGTTTTAAAGGGTGATGTGGTGCGATTTGAGCTACCCCATTCCTTCAAAGTGCCTCACATGGGCTGGAACACGGTCACACACCAAACCGAACCGCCGCTGTTGAAAGACATCCGTCCGGAAGCCCATTTCTATTTCGTTCACTCGTATTATGTTCGGCCGGCGGATCCCTCGGTCGTGGCGTTGACGTGCGATTACGGCGGCCCGTTCTGTGCGATGGTGTGGCGAGACAACCTGTTCGCGACGCAATTTCACCCAGAAAAGAGCCAAGCGGATGGGCTAAAGCTATTGTCGGCCTTTTCCAACTTGTCGACGGGCAACGAGGTGACAGCGTGACCACCGCTCAACTTGTCCTGGCGTCCCCCGATGGCTCGCTACGAGTCGAATTCCGTTGGTGCGAAGACCGCTTTGTCCACCAGATCCTCGGCGAGGAACCCGCTAGCGACGAAATCCCCACAATGGCCAGCGTCAATGGAACCGCCGACCAAGCGTGGCCATGTTCGCCGCCCATCCAACAACTTTCGCTCGAATCACTGCCCGTCGGCGATGCGTTGCTGGGTGTCGGATCGGCTGGCGTCAGCCACTGGAGCGTTAGCGTGCATTGGCAGGAATCGGCTGAGCAGCCAACGCTATTCTTCGATTTCGCCTGCCGCTGCAAACAAACGCCCGAGTTTCTTGGCAGCACCTACCACGCAAATCCACGGTTCAAAATCGAAGCGGGCGAAGGATCCGAGCTGAGCATCGACGGCGAGCGAACGCAAATCCGCCCCACTTCAGCAGACTCAGCCGGCACCCTCCGCTGGACCTACAGCATCAAAGGATGCTAGCACGCGATTTCCGCCTATCTTGCGCGTTCCCCCTATAGTGCCGCGTGAATTCTCCGCCGCATCTCGCTGGCGTAAATCATTGGTGGTAGTCGATTTAGCGTTTTTGTGGACATAAAACTCTGGTGAAACTCGCCCCTGCAGCCCTACGCCCCCCTTTCGCCTAATCGGCAAAGTTTGCATTTTCGTTGGCTCGTTGATTGGCTGAGATTCAGGGCACGCTCGTATCGAACACCAAGACCGTGCCACTTCTCGTTCTGCCAACGACTCTCGTCCATTGAAAGTTCTTGGTTCGTAAAAAAGGGAAGTAGTATGCTTCGAATGATGTTTGTGGCATTGGCTGGACTGATCACATCGAGTGCCGTCTTGGCAACCAATGCGTCCGCCAACACCGTGGTACTTTCGTCCAACCAGTACGTTTGTCCCAAATGCGGAAAAGTGCATTCGCACACCGCCCCACCAGCGTCGGTTACACAAACTTCGTGGACCACCCCCACGGGAATCCAATCGGTACAGGGCCAATCTGTACAGGGCCAAATCCAGCCCGCTGAAATTCCATCGGCACAATTTCAATCTGTGCCCGGGCAATCGTATTCCGGTACGATCCCTACATCGACGATGCAACCCAGCGGTGGAACCTCCAACGTGCTGGCGACGCTGAACGCCCAGCGGGCTCGCAACGGAATTGGATCGCTCGGTTTTGATCCGCAATTGCAAGCGGTCGCCGAGCGGCGTGCCGCACTCATGGCCTCACAAGGTCTGAAGAATCATCCGCCGGGATCGTTCGCCCCCGGCAGGTACGAAGGGGTAGGATGGTCGAGTTCCTATTCGCCCTCAGGAGTATCGGCTTGCTTTACAAACGATCCACGCATGCGAGTTGCGGGAGCCGCGATGGCCACCGGTCGCGATGGCGTCTATTTCTGTGTCGTCTATCGCTAACGCGCACTCCGCTTGCTAGCCACTTTGGGCCGGCAAGTCGGCTAAATGTCCGCTCCAAGCCGCAGGGACCGCGACTTGGACGAGGGCTGATCGCTCTGATCATCACTCTGCTTGCGAATGGGATGGCCGGCGTAGCCGCTGCACAACAAACCGTTACTCAACAAACCGTCGCCCCCCATCGTGTCTCGGTTTCCGAAGCACAAGCCAAAGAATCGTTACAGTGGCTTGCCACACGAGCGATGCAAGAAGTCCCACCCGTCTATACGGGCGACAAAGACTGGGGCGAAACAAGGAAGGTATGGGCGGGTATCCGAGCCAAATTCGATGGATTGAAACTAAAAACGCATCGACGTTTCAAACAAGTGAACCACGGACGATGGATTCGCTATGAAATCAAGCTGCCCCAAGTAAACGCACCGGATGCCGCCACGACGAAAATCAATTCAGCAACGCTGACAGACGAAGATCGATGGCGGATCGATTCGGTCACCGAAACACCGATGCAATTCACTGCCAAGGTGGAACGTTGGAATCTCGGTATAAAACTTTACAGCGTCACGGTGACCGGGCATCTGCGAGTGCAGCTGCAATTGACCTCAACGATCGGACTGTATTTGGATTACAGCGAGATCCCTCCCGCGGTTGTGGCACAACCAATGATCGAAGGCGCCAAGTTGACACTGGCCTCCTTCGAGATCGACCGCGTCAGTAGAATTGGGGGTGACGCAGCCGAAGCCTGGGGCGAGATCATGCAAGAAATCATTGTCCAACGGTTTATCGAAAATCAGAACGATCAAATCGTGACGAAGCTAAATCGAGAAATCGAAAAACATCGAGAGGACCTGCGATTTTCCTGGTTGATGCTACTCGACCGCTAAAGATCGGTCAGGATCACGAGCAATACGTCGCAACACGGCGAAGCAATTCGTAGCGAAAATCATGCGTGAGTTCCGGGGACACTCGCAGTGGATCGAAAGTCCTGACGACATCCGCTACGCTAAACATGCACAATCTGTCTAGGAAAAAAGCTTCCCGCCGCGTTCATGGAATCTAACGATGATGTTGCGTGCTGTATGTCTCTTGCTGCCATTGGCGGTATTCTCACTTACCGGTTGCTCGTCGGGCGAAGTCACGACTTATCCGGTCTATGGAGTCGTCCGCTTTCCCGATGGCAAGTTGCTTCGCGAGGGGACGATCGAATTTGAAATTTCAGGAGTCCAAAACCCCGTCACGGCCACCGGCGAGATCGCACCCGATGGCAGTTTCTTTCTTGGCACCTACCAGATCGATGATGGTGCAGTCGCGGGTCGCCACCGCGTGGTCGTGATCGCAGACTCGGTCATTGGTACCGGAGTCGAGCGGCCGGGACTTTTGCCCAAATCGATTTTGCATCCCAAATATCGCGACTTCAACACATCGGATATCGTGATCGACATTCAGCCCGCCACGAACAATGTTGTGATTGACGTCGAGTACGCTCAGGCCGACGAAGCCAAATGACGTTCTATCCCCACCTTGAACTCTTCCCACTCTCTTGACACGAATTCACCATGATTTACTTCTTTGCAGTTTGGATTGGACTTGCTGCCGGCACGCCCGACGCCTGGCCCGCGTTTCTCGGTGCGGGGGCGGGACCACGTGACGCGAGCACATTGCCGCTGTCTTGGTCGCCCAGTGAAAACGTCGCCTGGCTATCACCGATCCCTGGCCATGGTCAATCAAGCCCTGTCGTCTGGGAAAACCGAGCATTTGTCACAAGTGTCGAAGGTCCTGAAAAAGACACCTACCACATCGTCTGTCTGAACACCGTCGACGGAAGCGAACGGTGGCACAAACAGATCAAAAACTCGGCTCCAGAAAAGAACAGCTATTACATCAGCCGGGCCGCCCCCACGCCGGTGGTCGATGAACATCGCGTGATCGCGTTTTTTGAAAGTGGTGATTGTGTTGCATACGACCACGCCGGCAACAAATTGTGGACACGAACGCTGGCGAAAGACGAAGGTCCTTTTATTGCGGAGTTCGGTTTGGGAGCATCACCCTGCCAGACCGACTCGACGCTGTTTGTGTTGCTGGAACACGATGGGCCGAGCGGTCTGCTAGCACTCGACAAACAAACCGGGAAAACGCTGTGGAAAACTTCGCGAGAACCACGGCGCAGCTGGAGCTCACCGGCGATCATCGAAGTTGAAGGAGAACCTCAAGTTGTTGTCAGTTCTGCTGGGACCGTTGACGGTTACGATCCCCAAACCGGAAAATTGCTGTGGTCATTCGAAGATGTCGGTGGTAACACGTCGACCACGCCGATCGACATTGGTGGCGGACGCTTTCTGATCGGCGCTTCACCAGGACGCAACGGCGAGAACGCGGGATCGGCTGCCGATTCCAATGGCTTGATGCAAGTCACACGCGATGGCGACACGTGGACTGCTACCCGACAATGGACCGCCTCCAAAGCGACGCCCACATGGGCCTCGCCGATCGTTCATCAAGGATTGGCGTACTGGGTCAACCGTTCGGGCGTTATTTATTGTTTCGACGTCACCACGGGCGAAGAGGTCTACACCGAGCGAATCAAACAATCGAGCTGGGCGACTCCCGTTGGCGTTGGGAACCGAGTTTATTTCTTTGGCAAAGACGGATTAGTTACCGTCTTGGCTGCCGGCCGCGAATTTAAAATCTTGGCCGAGAATACCACTTGGAACGACGACACCTTGCCAGCGGAAGCGAAGCTAGGCGAAGAATCATCCGAAGAGCGTCAGCGTGCCGCGGCGATGTTTAGCAAACCGACGTTGTACGGCGTCGCCGTCACCGACGACGCCTTTCTATTACGTGTCGGCAACGCCATGATCTGCGTGCGTTAAACGCAGCTCCACATTGCCCACATTGTCAAAAGGTGTCCGACACCTATTTTAGGGGAGGAACGCGACGTCGCGGTCGTTGGCGACCGGTTCGCCGGGCGTGCAGCGTCCGTTGCGAACATCCTGTTCTAACAAACGCAGCAGCGTCTGTACTTTCTCAGGATGCTCGGCTACCAGATTGTTCCGTTCACCCGGATCCGCGTCGAGGTCAAACAACTGCATCGGCGGCAAGCCTTGTTTTTTAGCTGCAGCTTCATTCGGGGCGCTCCATCCGCCACTGCCGCCGGACAAACTAAGCTTCCATGATCCCTCGCGAATGGCAAAAAATCCGCCGATCGAATGACTGATTAGGGTGCGACGCCCGGAAGTCTCGGCTCCCTCGAATACCGGCAACAAGCTATAGCCGTCTTCGCCACCAAGTGCCTTCTTTTCTTGTCCCGTAATCGCTTCGAGTGTCGCATACACATCGGTCAAACACGTCAGTGCGTCAGTGGTACGACCTCCCTTAATACGCTCTGGCCAACGGGCGATAAAGGGAACCCGATGGCCGCCTTCGTAGATATCGGCTTTATGGCCGCGATACTTGCCGCTGGGGTGATGGTCATGCTCTTTTAAAACCGCGAAGTTGGCCTCGGGGGAACATCCATTGTCACTGGTAAAAATCACCAGCGTGTTCTCGTCAAGCCCGGCTTTTTTAATCGCGGCAAATAGTTGCCCCATATGAGCATCGACCTGCATAACAAAGTCGGCATACGGATTCATCCCGNTGGCGTCCTGTACGGCGCACAGGAACGATCGGTGTGTGAGGTG
>NZ_ANOG01000302.1 GCF_000346295.1 Rhodopirellula maiorica SM1
GGGCACCGTGATCATGTTGACCAAACGGATCACGATCAGTGAACGAGGCTTTGATCGCACTGATGCCGCGGTGATGTCGACACTCGAAGTGATGAACGATTGGAACCAAATGGTCACGACGCTCGATCGGCTCGAACAAATGATGCATCATGCGGCATAAAACTCACCGCCGATCGTCCCCGCTATTCCTTTCGCAGGTAGCCGGCGCTGGTTTGAAAAAATCGGCTGCGGCGGACGACCGGTTGAGCTTGATCCTGGGCAGCTTCCTTCAAGTCCAGCAAGTTGGCTTGGCAATACCGACAACCGACTTCCTCAAGATGAAAGCGAATGTAGTCACTCGGTTCGGTTTCAAGTGTGCCAAGAATGTATTGGCCAAGTTCCGAACGCGAGGGGCACGACAACCGTTCGCGTCGCCAGATTCCCGCGATCGTATGCAGCCCGGCAGCATCGCGGCCTTGGACTTCGATCAACCGTTTACGTAACGAGGCGTCGCTACGCAGCGCTTGCTCGAGTTCCGAACTGCGATTCGCCGGTAACGCTTCGTCCAGAAAAGCCGCCAATTCCGAATCCGTGAACGCGTTCATGGTCAAATGCTCGCTGGTGGGATAGTGAGGTCGTAGCGAAAGCCGCCAAGACTTTCGGCATCCGCGGGCGAACGAAACCGTTTACCAGTTTCGCTGCCTTGGGAATCGCTCGCAACCTAGCTCCTAGTCGTCGAAGCGGCTCAGGCACAGCGTGACGTTTTGTCCGCCGAAACCGAAGCTGTTGTTCAGCGCATAGCGGATGTCGGCTTCGCGTGCGACGTTGGGAATATAGTCGAGGTCGCAATCAGGATCGGGATTCTCTTGGTTGATCGTCGGTGGCAACACACCGTCGCGAATCGCCATCAAACAGACAATCATTTCCGTCACACCCGCGGCGGCAATCAGGTGTCCCATCATGCTCTTGGTGCTGCTGACCGGAGTATTGATCGCGTTTTCACCGAACACTTCCTTGCACGCTTTCGTTTCGACTTTGTCGTTCACCGTGGTGCTGGTTCCGTGTGCGTTGACATAGCCGATGTCTTCGGGGGTTAATCCCGCGTCGGCGATCGCCATTCGCATTGCGGCGATTCCGCCATGGCCATCCGGTGGGATGTCGGTGATGCGATACGCGTCGGCGGTGGTTCCGTAACCGGCGACTTCGCCATAGATCGTGGCGCCGCGACGTTTGGCGGATTCGAGTTCTTCGAGCACGACCATGGCGGATCCTTCGCCAAGCACGAAACCGTTTCGCAAGCGGTCAAACGGACGGCTTGCTTTGGTCGGTTCGTCATTGCTTTCGCTCAGCGCGGTCAGCAAGTTGAATCCGGTCACGCCGAGCGGATGGATCATGCTGTGCGTTCCGCCGGCAAGCATCACATCGGCGTCGCCCCGGCGGATAATTTCGGTCGCTTCACCCACGGCTTGGCTGCTGGCGGCACAAGCGGTCAAGCAGTTCAGGTTGGGGCCTTGAGCGTTGAACATCGAGGCTAAGTGAGCCGCAGGCATGTTCGGTTCTTGCTCGAGCTCTTTGGCGGGATCGAGCAACTCGAGTCCTTTGCCGACAAATTTGGCTGCGTCGTAAGTGCCATCGGCCAATGCGGCGGACATCATCCGGCTGAACGTTTGAAAGTCCTGGTTGCCTTCGCCGCTGCCCATGTAGACGCCGAAGCGAACGGGGTCGGTGATCGCATCCATCACCCCGCTGTCCTGCATCGCTTGCTTGGCGGCACCGATGGCGAAACGCGTGTGTCGGCCGCGGTTTTCCCACTGTTGGATCGACTCGCCCACTTTCGAGACGTCCCAATTCTTGACTTCCGCGCTGATCTTTGTAGGAAAGCCACTGGCGTCAAACAGCGTTGTTTTTGCAACGCCACTTTTGCCTTCTTTCAGCCCCGACCATACGGTCGCAGCGTCATGGCCCATCGGGTTAATCATTCCGATACCAGTGACGACGACTCGGCGACGCATGGGGAAACCTTGGGTGAGATGAGTGAAAAAGGGAAAATCAAACAGAGGAAATTAGCAGCAGCGGGACTTAGAGGTTCTCGTAGATGGGAACCGGAGTCCCGTCGGGTCGGACCGCGACGTGGAAAAAATTCATCAGCCGCAGCATCGATTCGAGGTCGCCGGGTCCAAACAACGGCCCCGACGTAAAGCGGTCTTGGTCTAAGAACGCAAACATCAAATCGATTTCGGCGTGCAGCGTTTCACCAATATGGCTGACCCCGGTCACCGTGGCACCGGTGTCCTGTAGCGATTCCACTTTGACGTGGTATTGCAATTGGTCCCCGGTTCGCGCCGGTTGATGAAAGACCGCCTTGCCAACTTTGGCAAGGACGCATCGCTTTTCGAAACCATAATACTCTGAAACCAAGATACCGCCGAGTTGGGCCATGCTTTCGATCACAAGCGTCGGGGGCAGCACGGGGTAGCCGGGACAATATTCATCCACGACTTCCTCATCCAGCGACACATTTTTAATGCCGCGGGTATGGCTGCCGCTCACGAACTCGGTAAAACGATCGATCCAAAGCCAACGCATCGACAACTACGCTCCGACTTTGGTTTCGACGTAGTTGCACAAGTCGCCAACGGTCAACAGGTTGCCGAAGTCTTGAACGCGTGGGTTCTTTTCGAATTCCGAAAGATCGGCCCAAGGCATCCGTCGCTTCAGTTCCGCCATGCCTTCGGCGGTGACCACGCCATCTTTGACGTATTCCGAGTTGGTCAAAACGTCTTCGGGCGAAAGTTCTTCACGAGGGATCGTGATGTCGAATGCTTTTTCGAGCTTGAAAACGATATCAAGAAAGTCGATTGATTCGGCACCCAGGTCGCCGACCAAGGTCGCTTCGCGAGTCACTTCGTCATCATCCACGCCCAAAGCGTCGATCAAAGCTTCTTGTACTTTTTCGAAAATCTCTTCTTGGGAAAGTGCCATCGAGGGGATCCTTTTAGGGCTGTTCACATAAACGGAGCGATAGGAATGCGTCGTTTCGAGACGCGTAAATGTTGTTTTTTGAAGTCTGACGGGGGGCTTGGCGTCAGCACCAAACATCGTCGAGACTCGTTCAAGCCTAGCTCGCAGCTTCGGCAGGAATCAGATCAATCGACCCAAACAGTTCGTCAAATTGCTTTTTTGCACGTCGGCGAACGTCTTCATCGGTTTTTAATCGTTCAGGATCATTACAAGAACGACGCTGCAGCACCAGACGAGCCGAAACGGTGGTGCGTCCCTCTTTCTGGGCGGTTGCCTTGACCGTGGTCAAATCACCGTCGGTTTTGACCACTTCGGCGCTGATTTGCAGCGTTTCACCAGGCGAGAGGAAGTCGCCAAATTTGACACCACGGACCTCTTTTAACGTCACCAACGCACTCTCGAAACCATCGCCCGTGCGGATCATCCAAATTGCAGCCTGGTGCAGGGCTTCGAGCATCATTACCCCCGGCATGACCGGAAAACGGGGGAAATGGTCCAGCAAATATTCTTCGTCGGCGCGGAGGGTTCGCTCTGCCGTAATTCGGACTCCAGGTTGAATGGAGGTGATTTTGTCGAGTTGTCGGTACTTCATTTTCCGGTCATTGGCGGGTGTGGGTTCGCCATAAAATAGTTTTCGGGCTGTTTTGCCTCAACCTTAATTCCCGCAGTTTGGCTTCTGTTTACTCGGAATTCGTCGATTCGACGACCGGGGTTGAGCTCGGATTTGCGGAATTCGGCAGCACCGGTTCGCCAAGTGCAGCGGTCTGTTCAGCAGTTTGTTCACTCGGTTGGGCAGCCAGTTCGCTGTGTTTTGCAGCTTGCTCAGTGCGTTTTGCTTGGGCAATCACTAAAACGCCCGCCACCAACAACCCGACTCCGGCTAACCGCAGCGGCGACGCCGAAGCTTGCGGATTACCCATCCATCCGTAGTGATCCAGTAAAATAGCCGCCAATGTTTGTCCTGTCATGATGGCGGCAAACCAAGGGACCGAGCCAACGCGGGGGACAAAGAACAGCGACGTCGTCACGACGACCACTCCGATCGCACCGCCGGACCAGATCCACCATGGTAATTGCCCTGGCGTCGATTGAAATGACGGAGGGAAAACCCCGGTAACAAGGCACAGGATCAACAGCAGTGCCGTACCGACGGCGAACGAGATGAATGCCGCTTGGTAGGGATGAGCGACCGCCTTGCCAAGCGAGCCATTGACGCTTGGTTGGACCCCAAGCACACAGCCTGCGGCGAGACCGACGAGAATCGCGACCCAAAGCATGCCCGAAGCGTGATGCACCTAGCAGCCCTTTGCGGTCTGGACCGCTTTGTCATCTTGAGGCGTTGAGGCTGTTTCATCGGCACTGCGACGTTGAGGGCCGGCGATTTCGGGCCCCAGATGCTTGATTTGGTTCTCGGCGTCGACAAAGACCAATCGCGGTCGATGCTCAGCCACCTTGTCTTCGGGGACCATCGTGTAGGTCGCCAAGATGACTCGGTCGCCCGGGTGCACCAGATGAGCCGCCGCGCCATTCATGCAAACGTCGTTCGAACCGGGAGTTCCCGGAATCGCATAGGTTTCCAAGCGAGTGCCACGAGTCACATTCCACACGTGCACCGATTCATAGGCACAAATGCCTGAGGCTTCGAGCAATTCGGGAGGGATCGTCACACTGCCTTCGTAATCGACATCCGCGCCCGTGACGGTCGCGCGATGGATTTTGGCGGAAAGCAGTTTACGAAAAGGACCTGTCATCGTTTTACTCGCTCAGATACGGCTCAAGCAATTCACGTGTGTTCGTGTCATCGATTGCTAATTTTCCGAAACCGAGCACGCCCCCGGCATCGACAGATGCTTGTTGATGTTCTTCGTAATTAGTCACCAGCATGACCGGGACCGAACCGACCTCGGGATCCGCTTTGATCTTTTTCAAAACTTCCAACCCGTCGGAATAATCGCGATCAAGTTTGCGATTGACCGTGACCAGGTCGACTTTGCGGGTGCGAAGCGTTTCCAGCGTGTCTTCCAACCCGTGGGTTTGTACCACCGAGGCTTTGAAGTTCGAGGAAACCATCCGCCGTATCGAATTGAAGTCTGGACCGCAATTTCCGCAATCCACGAGCAACTTAGACATCATCAAACCAATTTTATGCACTTCGGCACGCCTCGTCCTGCCCCCCGAACAAATGGGGTGAATTGGGCGAGCTTGCCGAAACTGAGAAACTTTAGAGATTAGCCATGTCGCTGATTACGGCAAGACGGTTGCCAAATGGAACAGTCGCAGCGACCTCATTTCCCGAGGGGCTGCGACTTGTATTAGGGCATCCGGATTCACCGCTCAAGCGAGCTTTGGCCGCAGTTCACATCCTACGCCGGTTATTCGTCCGTTTTACCGATTGCGAATAATTTGTCCTTCGTGCTGATGTAAATCGTGCCGTTGGCGGCCACCGGGGTGCTGTAAACACTGGTTCCCATGTTGATTTCTTCGACTGGTTCCTTGTTTTCAGGACCAAATTCAAAGATTGCCACGTCGCCGTCTTCGTCGCCGATAAAGACGCGTCCATCGGCGATCAGCGGGCTGCCCCAGCTTTGGGCGAACATGTCATAGGTAAAGTAAACGGTGGGCGTTCCGTCCTCTTTGGGCTTGGCATCGAGACAATGGACCAATCCCGAGAAGTCGGCGATATAAAGGATGTCATCTTTGATGGCCACCGTGCCACAGCTGCGATGCATCTTTTCTTCGAAGTCGTATTCGCCGTCATCGTTCTGGTCGGCCAGGCTGTAGTGCCACACCACGGCCGAGTTGGAATTGTCCACCGCAGCTTCACCATTCTTCGGATCCACCGCTTGGATACGACGGTGAGGAATCGGAGTCCGCGATCCATCCGCTTCGATCTTGACCGCCAATTGAGGCGACACGTCACCTCGTTTGGTTGGATCGATGCACCACAAATGGCCTTCGCCTTCACCATGTTCGGGGTCTTGGCCGACCGCGATGTAGACCAATCCGTCGTAGGCAACCGGAGTGGCAATCAAGTTGTTTCGAGTTCCTTCGCCACCGAGAATCCATTTGGTTTCTTTGGGGTTGGCGTCAAATTCCCACAACAGTTCGGGTTTGCCGTCTTTGCCCTGATCGGCCTTGTAGCTGCGAAGGTAGCCATCGCCACCGGCGAACAAGACTTGAGGAACGCCGCCAAATTCCGCCACCATCGGGCTGGACCATTGTCCGTGCAGGATGTTGGTGCCGGGCGCGTTGTCGGTCCAGTACAGTTCGCCGGTGTTTTTGTTCAAACAGATGAAACTGGCTGCGTCGGGAGCTGGCAAATTAATGTGCGATTCGTCTAGCCCGTTGCTGGTGTTGACGAACAACAGATCGCCATAGGCGGTCACGCTGCACGCACACATGTTGTGCTGGCTCGAACCGAGTTCGCTCATCATGTTGTAAACCCAGACGGTGTCGGCATCACGTTTGTCATCGACACCAAGGGCTTTGGTGAAAATCAGTTTGGGGCCGATCGCTTTGACGGTGATCGTTCGATCGACGCCGCCAAATTTGCCGGTCAGAGTCCAAACTTTGCCTTCGGTCACGGTTTTGACCGTCGCATCGCCATCAAGAGCTTCGCCTGCGGTTTCCAGTGATTCCTTGGCAGCGTCGGACAGTTTGCCTTCGCCCAGTCCCGCCAATGTGTCGGCATACGGCTGGGCACCAGGGCCGGCGTTCATGATTTCGGTAACGTTGACAACTTCGTCCTTCACCGGACCATCGTCTTCGCCATCGTGGAAACCTTCGGTGTCAACGCAGCGGACTTCGCCGCGGCTTGTGACGAACCACAACCGGTCGCCTTCGACCATCGAAGCACAGCAGATGCCTTGCAGTGGCCAGTCGTGGACGCGGCCGGTGATCAATTTTTCGCTGCTGTGTTGCCACAGGAATTCGCCGTTGGATTCGTTGAATGCCAGCAGACAGCCCAGGTCGACGGTCGATGGGTAACGTTTCAGGTAGCCCGCTCCGTTATTGGTTCCAACGAACACTTTGCCGCCGGAAACGACGGGGTTGCCGTAGGTTTGGCTGCCCAGATTGGCGTACCAGCGGATGTTTTCGGATTTCTCCTTGTCCCACTCGCCGGTCTTGCGATCGAATTTGCCGATGTCCCATGATTCGGGAAGGTTTTCGACATTGGGGGTGTTGTTACGCAAACGGGTGCCGCCCCACTGCGGCCAATCGCCGCCGGCGCTGAGTACCTTTTCTGGGGCGATGCTTTCGCGAGTGTCCGCTTTGGTGCTGACAAGCGTTTTCGCTGCCGGTTTGTCCGCGTCCGATTTCGCCGCACTGTCTTCAGGTTTGGCTTCAGGTTTGGCTTCAGGTTTGGCTTCAGGTTTGGCTTCAGGTTTTTCCGCAGCAGCTTCTTTCGCTGGAACCTCTTCGACAGCCGGTTTTTCAGCGGGAGCGGCTTCTTCGGCGGGTGTTTCCTTCGCAGGCATCTCCACCGCAGGCGTTTCTACCGTCGCGGTGGTCGTGTTGCTCGACTCGATGTCGCCTTCGTCGATATCCATATCGAGATCGTCCGCTTCGATTTCAATCGAACCGGGAGCTTCAGGCGGCTTACAACCACTAAGGGCAACCGCCGTAATGCTGCCAAAAACGGTAGCACCGAAAATCAGTGTCCATGCGGACAATTCATTCTTTTTCATATTGAAAGCGTTTTGGAGCGAGAGGTGTCTGTTTTGGGAGGGAGGATGGCAAGGCAGGTCGAATCGCTTCGATCTGCCCTGCTGGGTATTTTCTTGTTGAAATCTTGCTGAACAGGATTGCGAATGACGTTCATTCTAATGACGTCCGGCAAACGTGCTATTCGTTTGCCTTCACTTCGACGTTGTCGATGTAAATTTCAGCATCCTTGGCGTTCCCGTAAAGACCGGGGCTCGCGTTCAGGTTGGGCGATTCGTCGCGGGCGGTGATCGTCCATTCTTTGGGTTCGGGCTCGTCACGAGGCCAAACTTTGCCCTTCAGCACGGTGACCGACGCAGGCGGTTCGCTTTCGATTTCCGCACGGAATTTCATGCGATACCACGTGTTTTCTTTCCAAGGAAAGTCAATCGTTTCCGCCATCCGAAGCTGTGCTGACCAGGTCCGGATCTGTAACTGTTGGCTCTGGCCCATCAAATCCAGGACGTAGCCGTGAGCGGTCAATCCGATGTCGGGCAGTTTGTCATTGTCGCGAGCCCCGCGAACGTCCGCGGAAATAGTGTATTCCGATAGATCACTGGGGCCCATCCACGATCGGCTGCGTGCTCCCTTGGGAATCGTCGAGATTTTTACCAGCGCTGGCGATCCATCGACATCGCGAATCACATGCCGATAACGAGCACCGACCCACGACAATGGAGGGTCCTTTAGACCATACGAAAGTGAATTTCCA
>NZ_ANOG01000303.1 GCF_000346295.1 Rhodopirellula maiorica SM1
GGCGGCCATGCGAAAACGCCATCGTGCAGCCAACGCAGCTGGTGGTGATCGATCAGCCGTCGATACAAGGTGATCGGAGATTCTGCGAACTGATCGAGCGTCATCCCGATCAGTAATTGGCACAGATCTTTGATACCGTGACAAACCCAATCGGTGCCGGCACCGACGGTAAAGACAATCGAAACGCCTCGCAGTCCCGTGTTGGTTTCCAAGTGCAAAACCGCCGACGAATAGTCGGGCTGTAGATGAAAGGGATCGGACCCTAGCATTTGATCGGAGGTCGGAACGCGAAGATCGAAAACGTTTGCCGAGGTGATTTGGATGCGGCGATGAGGCATTCGGGAACCAAGTGTGGGGGGCGGTGTGAGCGGCAAACCATCTTAGCGTCACGTAGGCTCGTCGTCACGCAAGCCAAAAAATCGAGACCGACCAAAAAATCGAGACCGAAGGGGGGATCACGTGGACCAACACCACTTGATCAACGTCCGAAAGATCACAAAATGGGGCTGAAACGCAATATTGTAATTTGCGATGTCAAAAATCCAGCACGAAGCAACGCAAACTCGCATGCAAACCGCCGGCGTTGTCGTTTAAACTGGCTTGCATGATCCCACCACGCATTCCCACCCTATTGTTGCTGTTGTCCGTTTCCCCGCTGATAGCTCACCGTGTCCGTGCTGCGGATGAACCGGTGCGGTTTAGTCGGGACGTGTTGCCGATTTTGTCGGACCGTTGTTTTCATTGTCACGGTCCCGACGAAGAACATCGGGAAGCCGATTTAAGGTTGGATCAACGCGAATCAGCGGTGGACGAGATCGGGGCGGTCGTACCGATGCAGCCTGATGAAAGCGAACTGCTGTCGCGGATCCTCACCGACGACGAAGACATGTTGATGCCTCCGCCGCAGTCGCATCGCAAGCCGCTCAGCCAATCGGAGATCGATATTCTCCGCCGCTGGATCGCCGAAGGAGCCGAATGGGGAAATCACTGGGCGTTCGAGCCGCCTGTGCGTCCGCAAGTGCCCAAGTCGGCAGCGAATCCAATCGATTACTTCGTCCACAATCGTCTCGAACAACACGGTTTGCGACCCTCCGGCGAAGCCGACCGCCGGACTCTGATTCGCCGAGTGACGTTGGATTTGATCGGATTGCCGCCGACGCCTGCGGAAGTGGACGCTTTTCTAAACGATGAATCCGCTGACGCCTACGGCAAGCTCGTCGACCGGTTGTTACAGTCGCCTCATTATGGCGAGCGGATGGCGTGGCCTTGGCTCGATGCGGCACGCTATGCCGACACCAGCGGTTACCAAGGCGATCCGGTGCGTTCGATGTGGCCGTGGCGTGATTGGGTGGTCAATGCGCTGAACGAAAACATGCCGTTCGATCAGTTTACAATCCAACAAATCGCCGGCGATTTGCTTCCCGATCGGACGCCCGAACAACAGCTCGCATCTGGATTCAATCGCAATCACATGCACAATGGCGAAGGAGGCCGAATCGCCGAAGAGACGCGAGTCGATAACGTGTTTGATCGTACCGAAACAACAGGCACGGTTTGGCTAGGGCTAACGCTTCAGTGTGCACGGTGTCATGATCACAAGTTTGATCCGACGTCTAACCTGGATTACTTTGCCTTTACCGACTTTTTCAACCAGACGTCCGAGGAAGGACGCATCGTCGGTGGGCTCGCGGTACCTCCGGCAATGGACTATGTGCCCGTCGATGCACGTCGAAAGCTGGATCAGCAGCAGCGTCAGGTCGATCAATTGACGGCACAACTGTTGGCGGCTTCGGACGAAGCCGATGCGGCACAAGCGGCTTGGGAATTGCCCTGGAACGAAGCGAGTTTGGATGAGGATTCTCAGCAGTGGCAGCCGCTTGCTGCGACCGAGTCGCGTTCGACGGGGGGGCCACGATCACGCAACGAGACGATTTGTCGCTGCATGTGACCGGTGAACGTCCTGAAAATGATGTCTATGAACTTGCATTTTCACCTCCGTTGGATCGCATCAGCGGCATCCGACTTGATGCCATGGTGGACCCCGAGTCGCCTGGCAAAGGGGCCGGGCGAGACGAAAAGGGCAACTTCGTGCTGAGCGAAATCGAAGTCGTCGCTCGTCCCGCTAATCGGCCTGACGTCAAAGGGACGCCGATCAAGTTGGCCCGCGCCGAGGCCGATTTTTCCCAAGCTGGGCTGCCGGTTAGCGAGGCGATTGATGGCAAAACCGGAAAAGACAACGGTTGGTCCGTCAGCGGGCACACCAAGAAAGAGCCTCGGTGGGCCGAGTTCTTTTTTCAGCAACCGTTCCAATTGGATGACGAGACAGTGCTGAGTGTCAAACTTCGTTTTGAATCGCAGCATACGCACCATACGCTTGCTCTGTTTCGTATGAGCGCAACCGATGAAAAACAGCCCGAGGGGGATGATGCCAAGGTTGCTGCGATCTTGCGAAAAAATCCTCAGCAGCGAAACGATGCGGATCGAGCGGCACTGCGAGAGCATTTTCGTATGTATCACTGGGGACCGACCGATGAAATTGCTCGCAAACTTGCTGCGGCCCGTCGCGATTTCGCCAAGCTGCAATCCGATGCGAAACCGGTCAAAGTGATGGTCATGGACACGCGTGAAAAACCTCGCGAAACGTTCGTGCTTGTCAAAGGAATCTACAATGACGTGACGGATCAGAAGGTGGTCGCCGATGTGCCTGGCATGCTGCCGCCGCTACCTGAAAAGTCAGACGGGACGCCGCCGACACGTCTCGATCTCGCCCGCTGGATCGTCTCGCCACAGAATCCACTGACCGCCCGCGTGATCGTGAACCGTTATTGGCAAACGTTTTTTGGACGTGGGATCGTTTCGACAATGGACGATTTCGGATTGCAGGGCACGCAGCCCACTCACCCCGAATTGCTGGATTGGTTGGCGGTTGAATTTGTCGAGTCAGGCTGGGATGTCAAGGAAATGCACCGGCTGATTGTGACCAGCGAGACGTATCGTCAATCGTCTCATGTCACGTCGGAGTTGCTCGAAAACGATCCCGACAATCGGCTACTTTCGCGGGCACCACGCTATCGTATGCCCTCGTGGATGATACGGGACCATGCCTTAGCGGCCAGCGGGTTGCTGAACCGATCCATCGGCGGTCCGCCCGTCAAACCGTATCAACCGGATGGGATTTGGGCCGAAGCAACATTTGGCAAAATACGCTACCAAACCGATACGGGCGACAAACTATATCGCCGTTCGCTCTATACATTTTGGCGGCGAATCGTGGGGCCAACGGTGTTCTTTGATTCGGCGAAGCGACAAACGTGCGAAGTCGAAACGAATTTGACCAACACGCCGCTGCACGCGCTGACCACGTTAAACGACATCACCTATGTCGAAGCGGCTCGGGTGTTGGCCGAGCGAATGATCCACGAGCACAAAAACAAGCTTGATCGGATTACCGCAGCGTTCGTCAATCTGACTTCGCGGCCACCCACTCCGGCAGAACTCGAACTGTTAACCATGCGTGTCGATGCCTACGTCGACCAGTATCGCAAATTGCCGCAGGAAGCCGCTGAGCTATTGGCGATCGGCGATCAACCGCGTGACACATCGCTCGACCCGGCTGAACATGCGGCTTACACGACCCTTTACAACACACTGATGAATCTCGACGAAGTATTGGTGAAACCATGAACCCAATCCAAGAACACGCAGCCTTGGTGACCCGCCGTCAGCTGTTGGGCAAGATGGGGCTGGGCGTGGGCGCGGCCGCACTGAGCACGCTGATCGGTAACAAAGCCAGTGCGTCGCTACCGGATCCGGCGGCACCTAGGCTTCCGAATTTTCCAGCCAAAGCGAAACGAGTAATCTATCTGTTTCAGAACGGCGGTCCCTCACATGTCGATCTGTTTGATTACAAACCCAAACTCAGCGAGCTGGCGGGGAAAGGATTGCCGGATGAACTGACCGCGGGCAAGCGTTTCAGTACCATGACCGCGTCGCAAGAAAAGGCGTTTTTGCCAGAGATCACGAAGTTCGCTCGTCATGGCGAATGTGGCAAATGGGTTGCCGACAACTTTCTGCCTCGCACGGCTGAAATCGTTGACGATCTTTGTTTTGTCCAGTCAATGAGAACGACGCAAGTCAATCATGCTCCGGCGATCACTTACTTTTTGACCGGATCCGAATTGCCTGGCAAACCGAGCGTCGGTGCATGGTTGACGTATGGATTAGGCAGTGAGACCGAGAACTTACCCGCCTTTACGGTCATGACCAGCCGTGATCGCCAAGCTTCATGTGGCCAAATTTTTTACGACTTCTATTGGGGCAACGGTTTTTTGCCCAGCAAGTACCAAGGCGTCAAGTTTCGTGGTGCCGGCGATCCGGTGTTGTATCTTTCTAATCCAGACGGAATTAGCCGATCGACGCGGCGGACGCAACTCGACGATTTGGCGGCGCTGAACCAGATGAATTTGGATCGGATCGGGGATCCTGAAATTGCGGCGCGGATCGCACAATACGAGATGGCGTACAAGATGCAGTCGTCGGTGCCTGAGTTGACCGACATGCGAGACGAACCACAACACGTGCTTGATATGTATGGACCGCAAGTTCAAGAGAAAGGCAGCTTCGCCTACAACTGCTTGATGGCACGTCGGTTGGCCGAGCGGGGGTGCCGGTTCATCCAATTGATGCACGCCGGTTGGGATCAACACACCAATCTGGACACTCAGCTTGAAATTCAGTGTCAAGATACCGACGCCCCGTCGGCGGCGCTAGTCAAGGATTTGCAGCAGCGAGGATTGCTCGAGGACACGTTGGTGATCTGGGGCGGCGAGTTTGGACGGACTCCGTTTCAGCAGAAC
>NZ_ANOG01000304.1 GCF_000346295.1 Rhodopirellula maiorica SM1
GCCGCGGCTGCCAGCGTAACCGACTTTCAAGAATTGGCGACGATCTTCGTGGTTCGACATGGATTAAATCTCCCGGGTGCAAAATGAAACTTCATCGATTCCCTTCGTCCTCTTTCCAGTCTTCAGACTCCAGTCTCCAGTCTCCTCACTCCTCACTTTCCACTCCTCACTTTCCCCGCTCTACCGTGGTTGCGGAGTTGCATCGATATGGCCCGGAGGTGTGGGTCGGGGTGCCGCTTCCAAGCCGCCATGCAGCAGGAATCCTCGAACAAGCACCTCGTTGCTTCGGACCATCTCGAGCTGTTGAATTTGTGTCAGCCGTGCATCGAATAAATCGTTTTGAGCCGAAAGCACATCGGGCCAATCGACGCGGTTGTCCTTGTAACTTTCCAACAGTTCTTTATACGCCATTTCCGCTTCGGGGATGATCACTCGATCGTATTCGGTGGCGATCTGAAGCGATGTCAAATACCGCTGATACGTGCTCGCTAAACGTCGCTGTAGATCGAGTTCCGTACGTCGAATTTCTTCTTGTTGACGCATCAGGTCCGCATGCGCCTGTCGGATGGTTCCTTGATTGCGGTCAAACACCGGCAGTTCAATCGAGACGCCTGCAGCCGCCACGGTTTCTTTGGCGTCGAAGTTGTAACCCGCTCCACCGCGAGCAACGATGTCGGGTACCCACTCGACTCGTTCTCGCTGCAATGTCACTCGGTCTTCGGCAAGCTTCGCACGTGCCGCCATCAATTCGGGGCTTTCGGCAAGCAACGTTGACAAAGCGTCTTGATAGGAAAGCGGAGCGGTTTCGGGCATCAATGATCCCGCTACAGGCGCCACGGCGAAGTCGACACCGACGAGCGAAACCAGTCGACGAAACTGTTCTCGATAATGATTTTCGGCGGTCAATACATCCAATCGTGCTCGTTGCAATGCAATGTTGGATCGGCGGACTTCGGGACGCGTTGCTTGCCCTAGATTATATAATTCGCGTGCCGTTACTGCCCCGTCTTCGGCTGTCTTCAATAGCTCGCGTCGCAGTTGCAGTATTTGGCTAGCTGCAAGCGTTTGGTAGAAATGCATTCGCACATCGTTGCAAACGCGAAACTGCTGAGCGATCGCGAGGTGTTCTGATACGTGGGCACGTCGCATGTACTTTTCACGACTCAGCCGCAGTTTACCTGCAGTGACAAAACGCTGTTCCACAATCATCCCTTGAAACTCGCCAGGCGAATCTTTGTCACCGGGCACGTCCACCCCGATTTGTTCGCCGCTATAGATCAAGGTTGGGTTGGGGTAGAGTCCGGCTTGCAATGCCTTGGCCGTTTCGCCTGAAATTTGCAACCGAGCTTGACGGAGTGTCGGATTGTTCTGCGCAGCCAGTGACAAGAAATCGCTCAGCGAATAACCGATAACGCTTGCGTCCTGCGACATCGCGCTGTCAACGACTTGACCATCGACAACCACCGGAGGCGGAGCCATCGGGTAAGCGTCGTCCGCCAGTCGCTGTTCGGGAAACAGCGGGCCGGCCGCATCCAGGTCGCTCAATCCGAAGGGAGCGTCGGGAACCGGCGGCGGGGGCAAAAAACGATGCCCCGGCTCGGGAGGCTGGGCGGAAACCAGCGAAGTGCTAGCAGTCACGACAAATATAGACAACATGCCAAGCATTGATCGACGTCGGTTCACTTGTTTACGCTCCTGCGACCTACCGCTTTGGTGAAAATCCCTTACTCCTTCAGAAATATCGAGTGGATACCCTCCCTGGGTAAACGCAAGTGGGATCAATCCATTTGCTCGTTAGTGCAACCGAGTCGGTGGTTACAGCTAGGTAATCTGTAACGGTGTGCCGCCTTTGGGATCAAACCAATTGCCCCTCGTCCGTCAAAGTGGTCCGTCGCAGTACCGGAAAAACTCATTTCCAACAATACCCTCCTGAGGTATGCAAACCGTATGCCGAATTTACGCCTTGTTTTGGCATGCAAGCTGCGTCGCAGGTGAGAAATCCGGATGGCGACGGTCGGTGGAGATTGACGACGCGACGGATTCCATAACAGACTCGCCATGACAAACGAGCCACAGTAAACGAGATGTACGGTGATTTCAGCAGATTCCCTGTCGGACTATACATTGATCGGAAACGGACATTCTGCGGCATTGGTTAGCCGCAATGGTTCGGTTGATTGGTGTTGTTGGCCGCGGTTTGATAGTCCCGCGATCTTTTGTCGATTGCTCGACAGCGAGCAAGGCGGTTTTTTTCAATTGGTGCCGGACACGGATTTTCGTGTGGATCGTCAGTATGTTGATCAAACCAATGTGCTTGAGACAACGTTCCAAACCGATTCGGGAACGTTGCGATTAACCGACTGGATTCCGGCTGCATGTCCATTGCTGCCGGAAACCTATTGGTCGACGAGTTTGATCCGCCGAGTGGAGTGCATCGCGGGCCAGGTGTCTTTGCGTGTTCATTTTCGCCCCAGCTTTGATTACGCTCGCAAGTCCGTTTCGTTCCGCTTTGA
>NZ_ANOG01000305.1 GCF_000346295.1 Rhodopirellula maiorica SM1
TATTTACAACCCTCGCAGGCTTGATCACCGGATCAGCCATCCTCGGTTTGCTGATGGTCTCGGGATCGGCGGGCCAACCCAACGACCAACCCGAAACGATCACCCTCCCCAGCCATGTGGCTCAGTTTGGTGGCGGCATGGGCGGCATGGGGGGAATGGGCGGCAGCGGAGCGATGGTCACCACCGAACCCCAAGACCAACCCAAACGAAAACCGCTAAGCAAAAAAGCGGCAGACGAGAAAGAGGACAGCAAGGGGTTCACGCAGGGAACACGCATGATGTGGGCCGAACAAACGGTGGTTCCCGATCCCGTCGGTGACGTCGCCGAAGACGCACTTGGAGCGATGGACCAATCCTTTGACTTTGATCTTGCGACCACGCTTAACGAGCTTCCCTCACAACTCGAATCGATCATCGGGGTTCCGGTCATCATCGATGATCGCGGCGTCGCGTTTGCGGAACTCAAAGAAAGCGAGACTCAAATCAAACTAGACGCGAGCGGACTTCCGCTCAGGACGGCACTAAGAAAAATGTTGCGACCGCACGGACTGCGAGCCACCGTCGAAAACGATGGCATCGTCATCACTGCCGACACCACATCACTGGTTCACAAAGGCATTGGGGGTTCACGCTGGATCAACATCGACGAAGCCGCAGCGAAGAAGATCGCTGAAGCACTACACAGCCCAGTGCAAGCCAATTTTTTCGACGCCCCGCTCGAAGAGGCTCTTGAGACGCTCTCGATGGAAACCAAT
>NZ_ANOG01000306.1 GCF_000346295.1 Rhodopirellula maiorica SM1
CAAATTGATTCAGCGACGTGGAATCTCGCGGCTCAAATCCAGCGATTGCTTCCAACAGTAACGCGACATCCGGCACCGACCAAGCCATCGGTCCGACTTGATCCAAGCTGCTGGCGAACGCGACCAAACCATAGCGGCTGACACGTCCATAAGTCGGCTTCATTCCCGTGATCCCGCAGAACGCGGCAGGCTGGCGAATCGAACCACCGGTATCGGTCCCCAGACTCAGCGGCACCGATCCGGCGGCGACACATGCTGCGGCGCCGCCACTGCTGCCGCCTGGCGTGCGATTGGTATCCCAAGGGTTTCGCGTCAGCCCAAATGCACTCGTTTCCGTGCTGGCGCCCATCGCGAACTCGTCCATGTTGGTTTTGCCGATAATCACGGCATCCGCTTCGCGCAGTTTGCTAACGACGGTGGCATCGTAGGGCGGGCGAAAGTCCTTGAGCATTCGCGAGGAACATGTGGTCGGCATGTCGGTGGTGCAGAGCACGTCTTTGACTGCGACGGGCACGCCCGCCAAGATCCCAAGCGGCTCGCCAGCGGCACGTTTAGCATCGACGCGTCGAGCCGCATCAAGGGCCTGTTCCGCCGCAATGTGAGTAAATGCGTTGATCGAGTCGTGGGTGTCGCGGACCGACGCCAACGCTTTTTCAGCAATCTCAACTGCGGTTAGATCGCCATTTTCTTGCAATCGAACCAATTCCAAGGCGGAATCAAGCATGGTTTCTGCATCAATCGTAAAGTGGAAACGTATTCAAGCGAATCCGAATTATTGGAGATCGCCGGCCAGCCGACTACCGGGCTATGTTTTCGATGTTTTTGGCGTCTTCGGCGATTCACAAAAGCCGATGACGGCTTGTTGATTTAATCCAAATTCATATCGCAACGGTGAGCCGGGGGCCGTATGGGGGCACCGGGGTCGTCCGCTA
>NZ_ANOG01000307.1 GCF_000346295.1 Rhodopirellula maiorica SM1
TGTGTTGATCCGCTGCGCAGCCACCGCACCCACCGCCGCTATCATTTGCGGCGACGAGCCCGAGAGCTACTCACCCAAGCGGATTAGCTTGCGAGCGTCCCTTCTTTTTTGGCTGTTGAGCGTGGCCGAGAGTCGCCGATAGATGAAACGGCGCATGCTCAGTCGCGTTCAAGCACGAATTCGGTGAAAAGAATTGCGATCGGCGGCGTTTTGATGCAATTTGCGTCCGAGATCGCACCGAACTTCCTGGATTAGCTCTACGACACTAGTACTGCATGCCTCAAAAAGATGCTCTGTCCCTGTTTTGAAAGCCCTGTCCCTGTTTTGAAAGCCGGTCTAGATAGCAACAGCGCCGTCTGTAGGCGATGAGGTCCCACAATGCTTCGCGCGTTCGGATAGCAAAAAAAACGGATCGCCATTGCACGCCTGCCCCCCTTTCACATTGCCTCTTACCGTGATTGCGAGCTCGCTTTCTTGCCGTGTTTCTCTGACGTGGATCAGGGTGCAGTTGTAACGTACAATCCAACCATCCACCGCTTCGAAAAACTTGACGCGATCACCGCTCTTGTCAAAGCGACACCGTTGAGAAGCCGGACGAACAGAACATCGGGTTCCTGAGGAGCATCAAATTGCAACGCAAGTGGTTCATCGTCATTCTAGGCATCATTTTGATACCTACCTGTGTTTGGTTGTTGTATGACAATGGCGAAAACCAGCACGCACAGCAACTCATAAAGCGAGAAAAGCAACTCGAAATCGCTGAACCATCCCAATCCACCCAAACGAGAGAATTTGATCTAGCCGCATTAGCCGATCGTGGGCTTGGTCAACCACTACCCACCGAATTCTTAAGTTCGTGGGTTGCTGAGGACGAATATTGGTTTGTTGGCTATCCACGAGCGGATGTGGGTGTCGAAATCCCATTTCCACCTGGAAAAATCGCAAAGGCCAGCACCAACACTGAACCAGTAAACGAAAACCCTGGCTTTGTGGGACCTCAATCTTGCCGCGAATGCCACAGGGAAAAATTCGAATCGTTCATCCACACAGCGCATTTCCAGACCAGCCGATTGGCAAGTCCTGAAACGGTCCACGGGGCGTTCACCGAGGGACGAAATGAGATGACGACCCGCGAAGAGAACGTGACCTTCGAGATGGTCCAGCGCAACGACCAATTGTACCAGAGAGTCGATTTCTACGGATGGCGGTTTGAGGTGCCGATGCAAATTGTGTTTGGGTCAGCCAAGATGGGCGAGTCGTATCTTTACTGGCACGGCGACCAACTTTACCAGCACAACGTCACCTACCTTACTGATCCGGATCGCTGGGTCAACAGCCCGGGTTACGTCGACGGTGATGCAGCGTACGCCCGCCCCATCCCCGCACGATGCGTTGAATGCCATACGACCTACGCGGATTTTCGCGAAGAACGCAATCACTACACGCCTGGGTCGCTAATCTTGGGGATTTCGTGCGAGCGTTGCCATGGTCCAGGGCGAGAACATGTCGCTTATCATCAAACGCATCCAGATTCGCGTGAAGCAAAAGCCATTACGAACCCTCGACAATTAACACGCCAACAGCAACTCGACATCTGCGGACAATGCCATTCGGGAACGGCACCACGAAAAACGACGCCTTTTGCTTTTCGGCCCGGCGACCGCGTCACCGACCACTTTGACATGAGCAAGGCACACCTTGATGACAACCGCGTGCACACCAGCAATCAACTCAATCGATTATCGCAGAGCAAGTGCTTTCAGGAATCAGAGATGACCTGTGCCGACTGCCATAATCCACACCAGTCGGAAAGAGGCAACATGCGGCTTTTTTCGCAGCGATGCATTCAGTGTCACGACGCGCAGGCGTGCGGCATGGCGGAACAGATTGGCGAACGAATCGTTGAGAACTGTATCGATTGCCACATGCCACTTCGCAACACAAAAAAATTAAGGTTCGAGACCGCTGCGGGAAAGCTATTTCCACCGCTTCGCGATCACCACGTTCGCGTTGATGAGTTGGCGACGGAAGCCTATCTGAAATCGATTGATCCGGCTCCTGCCGTGCGGAAATAACCTACCGTTTAGACCGTCAAGGAACGATTCAGGCATTGCATAAAAAAACTTGGCCCCGCAGGACCAAGTTTCGTCAACTTTATGCATTCAGATTGAAGCTGTTACTGAATCGCCGCTCACGGCTATTCGAATGACTCCACTTCCTTCGCTGCCTTCGTTCCTAGAGCTCCCCAGAGCCCATATGGACTCTTGCTTCCCGCAGGCGGCCAAGGTCCTCGCACCTGAACCGGCGCTTGATTTTGGTTACCAGACTCGATGCTGTCGGTAATAAATTTCACCGCCCCATCAGCCATCAGGACATGACATCCACCTTGGTGACGACTTCCTGCCGATAGGTAACCTTCATCACGATCATTGTTAGCGATTGCGCTGACACCATTTGGCGGGATAATTGTTTGGAAGCCCGAGTAGGTCAGATAACCATCGGCCCATCGGCTACCACGCGCAAAGGTATTCCCGGCGGCCAGGAAACTTGGCCGTGCTGGGTCACGACTGTCTTTGTTGATTTCGGCAGGTTCGTGGGGCGAGCCGCCCGAGAACGATCCACCGACTCGCAAGACGTCGCCGACGACCGATCGGTCGCCGAGTGAACAACCAATTTCCCCTACGGCGATGGTGTTTGCGGTACCATCAAGAATATCGCGGAATTTTGTAAAGTGTCGCCCAACAAAGACGCCACGCTTCGTAGCACCACTGCGTTCGACCACCCAGTTTTCGTCGCTATCGGGGCCTTGCTGCCAACTGTTGTCGTCCCGATAGTAACCTTCCTCGTTTTTTCCACCCAGGTTGGTCATGTTTGAGGCATCCCCCACGCAAGCTGCGTAGTTCGTGTAGCCAAGACCGGTCGACGTGGCCGGATCACTCGGGCAGCGGAATGTCGCCAACTCGGTCGTCCAGGGCTCGTACCCCGTCTTCCACGGCCCCGGCCCCATCGCAGGATAATTGCCCAGCGGGTTGCTGATTTGCTCCCACAGTGCTTGCTGCTCGACAAATGGCAGAATTCCAACAAGGAAGCTAAGCCTTCGCACATTGCTTTTGTCGGTGTTCCGAGCACCATCTTTGTTGATGTAAGTGCCGCCCATGTGCTCTGGGAACCGACCGTAGGCACTGTGATAGTTGTGCAACCCCAAACCGATTTGCTTGACATTGTTACTGCACTGCATTCGCCGTGCGGCCTCACGTGCCGCTTGAACCGCAGGAAGCAGCAGACCAACAAGAACGCCGATGATTGCGATTACCACCAACAACTCAACAAGGGTGAACCCTTGCCGCACTCGAAGAAACTTCATAAAAGACCCTCAAAAAATCGAAAAGAACTTTGATCGCCGCGCAAACATTCAGATAAAGCGACAAAACGATCCCTAACCAACAGCTTAGTGGGACAGGCATCCCCTGTCAAATCGCAAAAAATGTCAGTCTATACGTTCCACCAGGTTGCGTTGCTGCTCTATATGCTCTGGCATCTTGTGGCTGGGGAGATGAATGCCAACGAAGATTAACGACCCATGCCCGAAATCCGCTGAACACCACGTGCAGCCGACTGATCCGAGGGGTCAATTTGGAGGGCCCATTGATACTGCTGCAGCGCCGCTTCTCGGTCCCCGATCCGCTCTAAGCTCGCACCAAGCGCTCTTGCCACCGACGTCAACTCTGGATCAATGCTCTGGGCTCGCCTGAACGCTGCAATTGCCTCGTGATGGCGACCATCGGCAGAGTAGGCGCGTCCTAGGTTAAAGTACGATGCCGCCGATTCGGAATCGATCTGTAGCGAGCGTTGCAGCCATTGAATGGCCGTATTTATATCACCGTTTTTTCCTGCCGCTGCTCCGACATTCATATAAGACGTAGCCAGCAACCGCTTTTCATCGTGAACCCGCCAATTACAGAGGATCGCCAGCGAAAGCATCGTGATCCCTGCGTAAGCAAGCGAACGCCAATCACGCGATCGTAAGCTGCCAATCGCATCCCAAAATCCAATGGCAGCCCAAATCACTAATAACGGCACCAACGGCTGTCGATATCGGCCGAGGATAAAAAACCCGACAATCGCCAAAGACATCGTCAGCAACAAACTATAGAGCAGCCAAAGCCGGCGGACATTTTTTAACTTGAGCAGCATTCCCCAACAGGCGATGGGCAGAAGAACGCCGAAGTTCCACAATGGCAGAGACACCGCCAACGGCGTCGATGAGAAGCGATACACCTGAATGCTTTCGACATCGGGAACTTCGTATCGATTCACTAACATGGCTGATTTCATCGCCATCAGCCGTATCCAATCGATCGGATGCTGAACGATTTCTGCCCAGGCGCGTTGCATCCAAAATCGAGAGACCTGTCGTGGCGACAACTCTTGACCGGTTTCAGCCTCAGCCAACCATTCCGCGTCGGACCGCTCGTAAACCGGAGTGCCTCGACCGGCAATCAAAGGAATGTAAATCCCATTGGCTCCGTGATGATTCCCGATGTAAAAGTTGGGCCCTGCTTGAAAGGTCGTCGGAGACCATTCGCCGCCAAGGTAGGCATTTCGCGCCGCGACGGGGAACAAAATAAGGGCCGCGCCGCATCCAAAACACGCTGTCGCGATGCAACGACCACGCAAAGCAACGCCGCATAACCCCCACAGTAACCAGCAGGGTACGAGTGGAACCCACAGCAGTGCGTTCTCACGCGTAAGCACAAGCAACGCTAGCGTCACCCCGACCAGCGCAGCTACTTGGTAGACCACCGCCAAGCGGCGGCGGCGATGAAGAAACGCGAGGGAGGCAAGGAATGCTGCCAGCAGAAAGGACGCCAATCCGGCTTTCTGGATGAGCGTGTCATAATAAATGGCGGGCGGATAAACGGCCAGCATCGTCGCAGCGGTCAACCCGATTCGCCGGGTAAACCACCAACGCCCTGCAAAGGCGATCAAGGCAACGGTCGCGGCGCCCATGCAGCCTTGCACAATTCGCAACATCGTCAAACTTTCGAAGCCGATCGTTTGCAGAACCGCTAAAAAGTAGGGGTAAGCTGGCGCTTGATAGAAAGTTGACTCACCAAACCATTTGCCGGCGGCAATTTCATTCGCCCAAGCAAGGTAGCCTGCAGAATCTCCCACCGGCGACTGAGACGTGGGGACGCCGAACGTTTCTAAAACGTGCAGTATCCGCAAGAATAACGCGACAACGCAGACAACAAGGACCGATCCTAAAAAGAATCGATCCGCGTTTCCCCGCGGCTTCTCCTGATGCCGTCCGCCAGAATCGGTTTGCTCATCGACAACCTGCTTGCGAGCTTTGCCGGCAGAACGCTTTGACTTGGGCATGATACTCCAAAAATCGCGGTCAATCGTTGGCTACCGCCGAATGGCGAATTGGCGGTGCAAAGCTCGTTCATTCAACCAAGCCGCGACAATGTCATTGCGACTGCCGCGGGCGTGACTTTTCAGTACGTACGCGGTTGTCCTACTGCTCGATGGGCGTCGATGGCGCCTCGTCCAACGCATCCGCTTCTGCTTCCAAATTTGGTGCAGGCTCAGCCTGGCTCGTTCCTTCGGACGATCCACAACCCACGATGGCCAATGAAAAACAAACCGTCAAAATTGCAAGACTATTCCAGATGACAGACATATTCCAATTCTCTTTTCTTGATAGGGGTATCAATCGACCGCATGAGCCTGTAGCCGAAGCATTAAAAAAGCCGCTGGCGAACACAGAAATGCTTCCGCAACAGCCATTCAGTCCAGCTTTCTGAAAACAAACAGAAGCCCGTGCGATCTACGAAATAACGACTGCTCAAGCTAATTCAAACCGCCCACGACGTCCAGTACTGCAAGGGGGAAGGATGAGAGCACGGAAAACTGAGAATCATCTTGCATCAACTCTTCGACATAGTTGAGCCATGCGACTGCGGCGGCCAGCCTTCGCAAAAAACATCTTGACAGTTCGGGCGAAACGACGAAGACTGGAGAGGTGACTTAACACTTCTTTGCTCGATCTTTCTCGGTTTGCATCGCCAAACCTTTTGAATGTCATCGCCAAAACTTCGCCGCCAAATTGCTTGGGAAGCGGCACGCTTGATGTATTCTCGCGAATGCAGCGAATACTTTAATGCCAAACAAAAAGCGGCCCGTCGAATCTACCGAGGCTGGATCAAACCAGCCGACTTGCCCACCAACGCCGAAATCCGCGAACAGGTGCAATTGCTTGCCCGTATCAGCGAAGGCGACCAAGGATACTCGCAACGTTTGCTAGAGATGCGATTGCGAGCGGCATGGTGGCTGCGAAAACTGACGCCGTTTCACCCCAAATTGATCGGCAGCGTGCTGACCGGCAGTATCCGCGAAGGCTCGGATATCGACATCCATGTGTTTGCCGCTTCGCCGCAATCGATTGCCATCGTGCTGGATGAACAGGGCGTTTTCTATCATATGGAGCGGAAACGCGTCGAAAAAAATGGCGAGCAGCGTGTGTTCACCCACCTGCACGTGCGAGACCAATTCCCGGTGGAATTGACGGTGTACCATCCATCACTGCTGGGGTTCAATTTCCGCAGCTCGATCACCGGCAAACCGATCGAACGCGCTGGGATCGCCGAACTCGAGCGAGTGATTGCGATGGAACATGACGTTGATGCCAATGGGCAAGCCGAACAATTGTTGACGATGGATGCGTGTCCCGATCGATCCAACGTGTTTCTTTCGCTATTGGTACCACTGGAAAACGTGAGGCAAAGCCCACGCTACCATCCCGAAGGAGACGCATTGTTTCACAGCATGCAAGTCTTTGCACTGGCGAAAGACGTGATGCCATATGACGAAGAGTTCTTGTTGGCGGCGCTACTGCATGATGTCGGTAAGGCGATCGATCCAGACGACCATGTCGCCAGCGGTTTGGAAGCACTGGAGGGATTCATCAGCGAGCGAACCGCTTGGTTGATCCAGCATCACATGGAGACACATAAGATCCATGACCGCACGATCGGGGCGCGACGCCGCAAGCGTCTTGCCGCTCACCCTTGGTTCGAAGACCTGTGTTTGTTAGGGGACTGCGATCGCGCAGGCCGTGTTCCCGGAGCAGAGGTAGAAGAGCCCGAGGAAGCACTGCAATACATCGAGCAGCTCGACGAAATGTTTGAGTGAGCCCGGTTTTATCGGTCGATCACACGCGGTGGCCGGTGGGAACCGGCCCTACGGATTCGAGGATCTTTGGCAAGATCCACTACGGAGAGCCGATGGCGCGGCGGAATGAGTCAAAGGCGTCTTGATAGGCCGCAGGCGGTGGCGTTCGGTTGCCGGAATCGCGTAGTCCTCGCAATGCATCGGCTTGCTCGCGACGCTGGCTGGTCGCCCGTGTCGGTGGACGCATCCCCAAACTTTCTAATGCTTCGGTCAATTCACTCTTGGCATTCGGATCGTTTGGATTGGCGTTGTCTAATTCACGAACCGATTTCCAGCGATCTACAAAACGCTGCATATCGTCTTCGGTCCAATTCAGATCTTCCAGTAGCTCTTGATCGGGTTGATCGCGAGTTTCTTCGAGATAGTCGAGCACCATGTCAGTTGACTTCTTGGCGTATTCAAGATCGATCGGGTCAGGAGTCGGAGGCAAATCGGCGGCCGCTTCGCCAGTGTCCGCTCCCGAACCAGCGCCGTTGCTGCCCTGGCCCGACGACGCCGAAGGTTGATCCGAGGCATCTTGAGGCTGGCCCGCTTCGGATGACGACTCGGAATCCATCCCCGAGTCGCTAGGTTGCCCCGATTGCGACTCGCTGCCTTGCGACTTCGGGTCTTGATTAGCTTTGGACGTGGAATCTTGAGGGGCGCCGGATTTGGATGGTTTTCCCTCACTTCCCTGTTCTCCATCGCTGCGTTGCTGTCCTTCTGACGTCTCTCCCTGTTTCTCAGCTGCTCCTTCGCCTTGCTCTTGGCCGCCGCCGTCTTGATCGCCACCAGCTTGTTCACCGCTGGCTTGTTCACCGCTGGCTTGTTCGCGACCGTCTTGATCGCCACCAGCTTGTTCGCTCATCGGATCGCTGCCAGCTGCTGGTTCGCTTCCGGTTTCGCCGCTTTGATCGCCCACTTGCGCATCGGTTTTCTCGTCCGTTTGCTCGCCGGATTGGCCAGCCGCATCGTCACCTTTCCCTCCACCGGCGTCTTGTTCGCCGGCTTGGTCTTGATTGCCCGCGTCGCTTGACTCGCCCGCGCTACTTTGCTTCTCTGTCTCCGCATCGCCCGCGGCTTCGCTACCGGCAGGCTCGCCCCCTGACTCTGCATCACCAGCTCCGCCCTCGTCCCCAGATTGCTTGTTTGCCTCGGACGGATTGCCAGCTTTATCACTCGATGCCGATTTGGAATCCTCGCCACCGCCGGACTCGTTGCCGCCAGACTCGTTGCCTTGAGCGGACTCGCTGTCTTGTTTTGCCCCGTCTGTTTTTGAGCCATCGGTTTTTGAACCGGATTGATTTTCGCCGTTTTGATCCGACTGAGGTTCCGACTTGGCCGCAGAATCACTTTGCGTTCCTTGGCTCGCTTGTTCTTGCTCTTTTTGTCGAGGTAGTCTCGGATCCGCTCGAACGCTTCGCCATCATGTTGAGGCGTTTCAGGCTTTCCGCCACCATTTGATGAATTCTCGGATCCTGAAGCCCCTGCGGAACCCGCTGCCGGAGACTCACTGGATTGCGGGTCCGAGCCGCCCGAGTTGGATCCATCTTGATTGGCTGAATTCTGTTTCGAAGGATCGATCATCCCTTCTTCTTCTTCTTCTGCGCCTTCTTCTGCCCTGCCCTGCCCTGCCCCGTTTTTGGAATCGCCAGACGACTGGCCTGTGTTCTGTGGATCGTTGGACTTAGAGCCTTGCGACTGATTTCCAGCACCTTGATTTCCAGTAGCTTGATTGCCTGCCTCGGCGTTTTGGGAAGCGTTTTCGTCGCCGGACGGATTTTGGTTGGGATCGGCATCACCTTGAGCCGACGGATCGCTCCCCGAGTCACTGCCGTCCGCGTTGTCCATCGCATCACTGGATGGTTTTGAATTCGCGTTCGAGTTTGAATTCGATGCATCGCCCTGACTCGAACCGCCCTGCCCTGCACCGCTGTCTTCGGACGAATTTTCATCACCACCTTCGTTTTGATTTCCCGACGGTTTTCCATCGCCGCCGGATGAACCGGATTGATTTTCTTGATCGCCGTCTTGAGGTTCGCCCGACTCGCCACCTTCGCCGCCGCCCGACGAACCGCCTGATTGATCACCCGATTCACCTTCACCGCCCGAGGCCGACGAACCACCGGAACCGCCCTGCCCTTCATCGCCCGACGAATCACCGGCATTGGGATCCGCTGCGGGCTTGTTATCAGGCGAGGACAAACCGTCGCCCGCCACCGGTTCTTTCGGGACTGGTTCGCTCATCGTAATACGAAGTTCCACGGGGTCCGTTTTTGTGACGTTAGGCTCAACCAACGGATCGGATTCATCGTGACGGTTGTCGGTTGCAATCGCCGTGACTTGAACCCTATCACCTACGCGAAGAAAATGCTCGTGAGGCCGAAAACGATACTCGGCAATCTGGTTTCCTTTCTTGCCAAGCTCATCGCTCCACAGTGTCGCCCGTTCGAGCACTTCGATTCCACGGCGGATTTCAATTTCGATTTGCTGCAACCCAAAATCGGCATCGGCCGCATGAATTTCGATCATCTGCTGAGCGTCAATCGGGATATTCTTCGGTGATTGCTGCGGCATCACGATCGTGACTTCGGGCGACAAGTCCGCGTTAACGCGAATTGGATACACGATCGGCGTTGGATTAGTCTGCCCAATTTTGTCCCAAACCTTGATGCGATAACTTTCCAATTGGACCGCAGAGGATCGTTGGCGTGCATAGCGAACGGGAAAGGTATAGGTGACGAGCGTCCCCGAATCATCAATGCTCATCGCCGACTCACCTGCGGTAGCATGCACGAGGTCGCCGAGCGGTTTCGGATTGAATTGGATCGTCGCTTTATCGATCGGACGATTGGTTCGTGCGGTTACCGTGACGCGTGTTCCATCGAGCGCGGTGATCGCCGCACTGCTGCGGGTGTGAGGTTGCTTTTGCGTGTAGGCCGGCGGCACGTATCGAATCGACTGAACGGCAACGACGGGCACGTCTTGAACGCTCAAGTAGTAAGGTCCCGCGACATCATCGCCTGCCACAATTTGATAAGGCACTTGACCGGACGAGGCGTGATCGAGTGACACCTC
>NZ_ANOG01000308.1 GCF_000346295.1 Rhodopirellula maiorica SM1
GCACAAGAAACCGTTGGGCGATCCTGAAATAAGAAAACTGAACATGGAAGAGCGTAAAAAACTCGCCGAATTCCATCAAAATCAAGCGGCCTAAAATGCTTCACAGCGTTGGCCAAAACGGCTAACGGGAATTTACCCAACGATTCCTGCCTACCTACTTCGCGATAAACACCACGGCAGCCGACGTTTCTTCGCTTGCAGGGCTATTTCAGCTCTTCGAAACCTTCGAAGGCATCGTCGCCACCCGCCATCGGCTCGCCACCACCAAAGCCGTCATCCGCCGGCACTTCGGCTGCCACCTCGTCCTCGGCAAAACCTTCGTTTTCGCCGAACGCTTGCTCTTCAACTTCCTCGCCCGTCGCCTCTGGGTCGGCAGCAGCCTTGGGCTCTCGCGGTTTACGGTTGCCCATCAGCGATACGATCGGTACCGCCAGGATGACCGCTAACAGAAAGACGACCCAGAGAATGAAATAGATCATCGATAGATGGCAAAACTCACGAGGAACGAAGGAAAACGTGGGGCTCTTAGGATAGTCGCCGCATGGTGACCACGCAACGAAAACATCGGCGGTTGCCCCGCAATGCTATTCGTAATCCCATTTCATGATCCAGGGGTCCTGCATCTCCTTCTGCATCGCCTTCAACTTGGCCTTGTAGCGTTCCAGGATGTCTTTGTGCCCTTCGCTGTCGG
Source organism: Rhodopirellula maiorica SM1 (assembly GCF_000346295.1). Lineage (GTDB taxonomy): Bacteria > Planctomycetota > Planctomycetia > Pirellulales > Pirellulaceae > Novipirellula > Novipirellula maiorica. Next base: position 692 of record NZ_ANOG01000308.1, read on the forward strand.
CCAAATTGCTTGTTTCATTTGGATCCGCCGCAATGTCGTATAGCTCGAATTGGGGGCGGTGGACATAGCCGTCGACTGTTTTGTTGCCGTACGCCGCGTCAGGCCCCTTTTTCCACTGAGCCTGCCAACTGCTGGCGGCCCACAAATCCGAAGCGAACGGGTACGGCAGCGGATACGCGATGTTCCAAATCAATTTGTACTTGTCATCACGAACGACTCGCATCGGATAATACATTTGGATTTCATGAAACGTGTGCGAGGCAAAAATGGTTTCATGGTGCGGTTCGTCAGGATTGGCCAAACAGTGCATCCACGATTTGCCGTGGTAAGAATCGAAACTCTTTCCGCCGTTCCGGTTGTCCTTGATCGCCTCGTCCCGTTCCGCCCAATACTTTTTGACGTTGATGGGGTTTTTAGGACCATTGGTTTTGGGATCCAATCCACCTGCGAAATCGAGGATCGATGGAGTGATGTCAATGTGACTGATCAACGCTTCGGATTCGGTTCCACGTTTGCTTTGGTAGGGATCGCGAACGACAAAGGGAACTCGCAAGCCTCCTTCGTAAACCGTCGTTTTGCCACCGGCGAACGCCATGCCGTGGTCGGCGGTAAACACGATCATCGTTTTATCGTAAAGATCATTGGCTTTCAAAATTTCAACCAATCGCGCGACGCCTTGGTCAATCCGCGAGCAGGATTGGTAGTACTGAGCCAACTCTTCGCGTGTCTCGGGCGTGTCGGGCAAAAACGCAGGAACGACGACGTCCGCAGGATCGTAAAAGACTTCGTCTACACCGGGATAAGCCTTGCCATTGGGTTTGTTACCAAACAGATCCGGTTTTAGTTCGCGTTTGCTGGTCTTGTCCACGCCGCCACCGCGATGGGGGTCCGATGTGGCAAAGTACAAAAAGAAAGGACGGTCATCGCTGCCGTCGGTGATGAAGTCGCGACTTGCATCGGCCATCTCGACGGCGTTGCGTGAATTGCCTTTCAGATAGGTTTCAAAATGATAGACCGCCTCGGGCGCAACGTGATACTTTCCAATTTGCCCCGTACGGTAGCCTGCGTTTTTCATCACTTGCGGCATCGCCAAACCCACCACGTCGTGGAACGAAGCAAATTTGTGGTAGTGGTGTTGGTGACCAAATTGTCCGTTACGATGGTTGTGCAGTCCACTCATCACAACGCTTCGGCTGGCGCTACACGACGCAGTGGTCGCGAATGCGTTGCGAAACAGCATGCCATCCGCTGCAATCGCATCGATGGCAGGCGTCTTGGCAACCGGATCGCCATAGCACCCCAGTGTCGGGCTTTCGTCATCGGTGATGATAAAAATCACATTGCGTTCGGCTGCGGCAAGACTACGGAGTGAACACAATGAAAGGAATGGGACCATTGCCAGAAGTGCAAGACGCGCGATTGGCGATCCGAAGTGGGCAGGATATTGCATAAGAAGATGTTGCATAGAATGGGAAGGAATGGGAAGGAATGGGGTTGGAGGGGGCGATCGATAGGCGAAGCGGCATCCGCAATACCGATCAGGGGGGAGCCCAGGGAAGTCGGACTCTCAGTTTAATAGATCCATAATAAGATGGCGAATACGTTGCACCAAATTCAAGTTTTTCATTTACGAGCCCTTGGGGCCGGTAGCAATCTTAGCAGCACGGCGCGGGGCCTCGTCCGCTTGCCAAGGTCAAAGCGTGCGAATTCGATGTTCCGTCTTTTGCTTCAGATTGCCTGTCTGTTTGTCTTAATCGCAACCCCGTCATCTGCAGCCGACCGCACGACGTTTGCCGTCGCGATGCCAACCGACGCTGCAGCGGCGGACGCGGCAAAGTGGGACGCAGCCGTCTTTGCCAATCAAGCCATGCTGGAAAAACCTGCGGCGACGGGCATGGCGTATGACGCGGCTTGGCGGGCCTATACCGAACTTTGGCTGGCTCATGCCGCCGATCCTGCCAATCGATCGATTCGCCGCTTCCTCGGACTTCCTTTAAACGGTGCGATTGAAATTCGATCGACTCGTGGTCGTTCGGCTCCGTCGTGGCTGCAATGGCGGCGCGGCAGTTACCAACAATTCGAATCGCCTCACTTTACCATCTATAGCCGTGCTTCGGACGCCGATTCACAGCGAGTCGCGGTTGACTTGGAACAGTGTTATTGGGTTTGGACGCAAATGTTTTTCCCGTTGTGGGAAGGCAACCAACAAGTCTCGTTGGCGTTTGCCGATTGGCACCCCGACACGTCGGTCGCCGACCATTTGGCTAAAAAGACGTCGCGGCTTTCGACCCGCACAAAAATGAAAGTAGTGCTGTTTCGTGATTGGAACGAATACGCCGCGACACTTTCGGAGTCGATTCCGGGGATCGAGCGATCTACTGGTTTTTATAGTGACGAAAATCGCACCACCTTTCTATTTGCCGGCCATGATGAAACCGAAGCAACGCGTCGCCACGAGTTAACGCATCAATTGTTTCGTGAAGCAACGCGATCCACTCGATCGCGGACCAGCCGATCGGGCAGTGACAAGATGCCTGGCGAAGATGCGGGATTTTGGTTGATCGAAGGCATCGCCGGTTACTTTGAATCGCTGCAGTTGCACCCGAGCCATGCGACGCTCGGTGGTTGGGACGCATCGCGGCTGCAATACGCACGCTACCGCACGTTGGTCGGTGGCGATTTCATGCCGCTTTCGGAACTGGAACCCGAAGGCCGACTGCAAGCCCAACAACGCACCGATTTGGCTCGCTATTACGCGCATGCGATCGCACACACGCACCAATTGCTTGATGGCGGAAGTGTTGACAACCGCAAATGGATCTATCACCGTTTGGCCGAACTGTACGGTATCCAAACGCCTTACGCGGACGTCCCTGATCCGATCACGGGGGTGCAGCCGATGCGTTCGTTTTTGACCGTCAATGACAACGATCTAAAACGTAATCCGCCCGATCCCGCGACAAAACGGTTGTGTTTGTCGTCATGTGAAGTTACGGCTGATGGCATGGGAAGTTTTCCAAAACTGCCTGAACTCGATTGGTTGGATCTATCGCGAAACCGCCAAGTCGATTCCGATGCGGTCAATTCGATCTTGGCAAATGCCACGTTGCTGACGCAGTTAAGTCTCGAAGCGACGGCGGTTGACAATCGCATCGCCGGTCCATTGAAAAACGCCACGAAACTCGAGGAACTTGATCTCAGTTTTGCCGCGATCGACAACACCTTGATCCAGACAATTAGCGGTTTGAGCGAACTGCGAACGTTGTGGTTGACCAAGACCCAAGTCGGCGACGCGGCGATGGATGTGATCGAGTCGCTGCCAAAATTAGAAGTGTTGGATGTCCAGCAAACCAACGTCACCGACGCTCGGCTTGAACAATTCAAACGAGCTCGACCCAACGTCAAGCTCAATCCGCTGGAGCTACGCGTGCAATGAATCACCCCACGGAATCCCCACTGCCGCAATGTTTCCGGCTTCGTCAACACTTTGCCTCATCGGCGGTCCGCGATGTCCGTCAATCGATCGATGCTGCGATTCGCAATTCGACTTTGCAAAACCGGGTTCGTCCAGGGCAATCGGTTGCGATCGCGGTCGGCAGTCGCGGGATCGCCGAGCTGCCTACGATCGTTTCAGCGGTGGTTGATTTTGTGAAGCGATGCGACGCGGTTCCGGTGATCGTGCCGGCGATGGGCAGCCATGGCGGCGCGACTGCCGAAGGACAAGCCTCGCTATTGCGATCTCTTGGAATCGAGGAAGCGGTGATGGGCTGCGAGATTCGTTCTTCGCTCGATACGATCGTGATCGGCCGCTCGTCCACCGGACTGGACGTTCACTTTGACAAACTCGCCAGCCAGATGGATCACGTCGTGGTGCTGAACCGGATCAAGCCGCACACGCGATTGGTCGGCAACTATGAAAGTGGGTTGGCCAAGATGTTGATGATCGGTTTGGGCAAGCATCAAGGCGCAATTGTTTATCATCAAGCGATGGCGGATGCCGATTACTGTTTGGATGCGATGGCTACGGAAATCGTCCCGATGATTCAGGCCGCAGCGCCAATCTCGCTCGGGTTGGCAATCGTCGAAGATGCGTTTGACCAAGTCTCGCATGTCGAAGCGATCGAGCCGTCCGAGTTTCTGTCTGCTGAACCACGATTGTTGACAATGGCACGCGAGCGGATGCCGCGGTTGCCGTTTGATCATATCGATCTCTTGATCGTCGACCGAATGGGCAAAGAGATTAGTGGGACCGGGATGGATACCAACGTGGTGGGACGCAAATGGAACGACAAAATCGCCGCGGCGGACGAGTTCCCCAAAGTCAAACAGATCTACGTGCGTGACCTCAGCGACCAATCCGCTGGCAATGCCGCCGGGATCGGAGTGGCCGAATTTTGTCATCGCCGCTTGGTGGAAAAGATCGACTACGAAAAGACTCGCGTCAATTGTTTGACCAGCATGCATGCAACGGCAGGCGCCGTGCCGATCCATTTCGACTCCGATCGCGAGGCCCTAGTCGCGGCGATGGGACAAGTCGGCAAGCGGACACCCCAGCAACTGCGTTGGGTCTGGATCCAAGACACGCTCCATCTGAGCGAATTGGTCTGCAGCGAAGCCTACTGGGACGAAGCGACCGGCGGCACCGACAGGAAGGCGGACGTGCTCGAGCCACTTAGCGGACTTGAGCCGTTGCGGTTTGATGACGAGGGAAACTTGCTGTCGGCTTTTGCATGACCGGTCGCAGACGTGGTCATTGGACCGGCAAAATCAGCTCCCAAATTGCCCTGCTTCTAATAAAAAACGTTCCCCCCCTTGGCGTGGTCATGCTACCCTGGATCGGTCGCACGCTCCTCTTGTGGACGAGACGGCAAATTCGCTAGGCTAAACGGCCTTGTCTACCCAAAATCACGGCGGTGTTTCCGAGCGATCCTTCGATTTTTGTCCGATCGATACATTTTACTGCGTCCTCCTGAACTTTCGGTCCCCATTGTCTGACGTCGTTTCACAGCCGACCCCGTGGTCTGAACGGATTTCCGAGCGATATCAGTGCGTCCTGGCACCTGATTTGGCCGATTGGCTGGATCGTGAAATCTGGAAACGGCAAGGAACCGGCGAATTTCGCTTGCCGATTCCTGCCGATACGCTGATCTCGGATGCTCCGGATGAAATTTGGCCTGGACTGATGCCCTGTGATCTGTTGCCCCTCCTCGGCGACGCGGATGGCAATTGGGTTTGTGTTCGCGCCGATGCAAACAACCAGATGGCCGAAATCGTCCAGTGGTTTCATGGCGGTGGCGATTGGATGCCCTGGGGGAAACGATTAGCCGACGCGATCGTTTTCGAGGCGGTGGTCGAGCGATTGCCGGGACCGCGACGCCGGTTGGCAATCCCTGCAGAAAATCCCAAACAAAATTTTGATCCGTTAAATGATCCCTTCGTTCACTGGGCATTTGAACATCAAAGCAAAGCGATTCGGGAACTGTTGGCCGAACAGACCGGGGCACAAGAATCGGCAGAGGTGCTGCTACGTGAAGACATCGCCTGTGAAGCGGTGCGATGCGAACTGGTCCAAGATGCAATGCATCAACCTTGGGCCGACCGAATCAACAGCAAGTTTGCCAACCAGATCGGGCTGTCATGGAATGATTGCGTTTCCTGGATGTTTGATGGGGCGCGGATGCCCGAAGACGCCTGGGATTTGATTAAAGAAAACCGAAAGCTCAGCGACCATGATCGTGGCCAGCAAGATTGGCAAGCGGTCGAGTCGCATTGTCGCGCCGTGATTGATGCGACCGACGATTCGACGCGCCAAATCGCCTGGGCATGGGACCTGCTTGGCTATGCCATCGAGCGTCGCGGTGATTCCTCCGCGGCGATCGAGACGTATCAACAGGGGGCAATCGCTTCGAGCTTTACCGATCAAGCCGTCCGGATGAACAGTCATTGGATGCAGAAAGATGCGGCCAAGTTTTCGGTCGCCCGACTGCAGAAACTTGATCCCAATCGAGTTGCAGATTCAAAATATCTGTCTAGCTTGCTGGCCAATAATAATTCGTCTTTTCGCCAACAAGTGGTTGAGTACTGGATCGATCAAGCCAATCAGGCGACGAGCGAAGTCGAGCGACACGAGCGGTTGATGAGAGCGGGCTGGGATGTCGGCGTTGACTCGTTTGCACGCTACTCAACGCTACTGGATCGTGTTGCCGAAGCGGCCGAAGCGGCCGGACAACACGCGCGAGCAACGCTAGCCAAAACGCATCGTCGTTGTCTGCGAAATCGCTACGGCGTCTAGCCAAATGTGGAACTGGCTTCCAACCTATCATCAAGAAACGGTTGCCTTTTAATAGCAGCGTGAGCCCCCTGATTTTATTTGACCGGTTCAATCACTGCGGCAGCGCGGCTCACGTCGCACCGCTAAGATTGTCGTCGACATAGGGCCCCGCGCCCAATGCCATCTACATTGGTAGTGAAACTCGCCAGAGTTCCTGGTGTTTCAACAGCAAAGATGGGAATTCTGGCGAATACCACTACTTGAGCATCTCCAGTGGTTGCCAAAGTAGATGGCATTGCGCTCGCGCCGCACCGCCGCGAAAGGGGGAAACCTTTTCCAACATCACACCCCCACCAGACGGATACGTCCAATCGGTTTTGATGACTCCATCGGCATAATCGTTACCATTTGACGCTTCGTGGACGCTTTCCTAGCCAAACAACACTAACAACTAGAAGTATCAGCACCATCCGGTCGATTGTTCATGATGCCGGCATGGGTCAACCAAGTGGACGACCCGATGCTAGTTAAACTTGAGTGGGTAACAATCGTCCCGGCTTATGTGGGTTTGCTGGGGCGTGAGTGCATCTTCTCTCGCGGGTTTAAGTGACAAGCGGCTGTGAAACACTTTCGAGTGTCTCACAGCCGTTTTTTTTTTGCCTTTTCCGGTCCCCATCATCCACGGTGACGCCCCGCACGATTCTCTAAGCCCGAAAGCGGGACGACTGAGATGATTCGAGTAAGCGGCGGGCTTTCGAGACGCTATCACAGCTGGGTGAATATCAGTTCTAAACCAAATATCTGTAGCACAATCATCGCCAACTGATGTTTTTACCCGAGGTCTTGGGCAAGAAAGTCGACCTCAATTTGGATTGCAAGGTAGGAAACCCGAACTTTGGGGCTTATGATAAGTGGGATTCCCGAAGGCTGGTCCTGGTCCCCCCTCAAATGCTTTCTGTCGTATTGATGTCCACATTTCCAATGTCTTGCCGCTTTGGTCGATTTCGTTTTTTCTCGGCGATGATTTCGAGCACCTGGTTCGGAGTTTTTCTGATCTTCAGCGGCGGCCCCTTGCTGGCGCAGGGTGGCCCGGCCACGGTGGTGGTCACGGCGGTGATCGAAAAAAACATCTCGGCGGAACAATCATATGTCGCCAACGTAAAACCGTGGCGTGAAAGTACGATCGGCAGCGCGGTCGATGGTCGTGTTTTAGAGTTCATGGTCAACGCGGGCGAAGCGGTTACCAAGGGCCAATCGTTGACCCAGTTGCGGACCAAAACCATCGACATCGAGATCGCGGGTGCCGAAGCCGAGTTGGCCCTCCGGGAAGCGGAGCTCGAGGAGCTTAAGAACGGCTCGCGCCCCGATGAAATTAAGCTGGCCGAAGCGCTGCGTGACGAGGCCAAAGCCAAACTCGAATACGCTCAATCCAAATTGGCTCGCGCCCAGCGGCTGTACAAAGAATCGGCGGGGATCTCGATCGATGAATTCGAAAGTGATCGCGCGGAAGCGTTGGTGGCGGAGGCGACGTTCGCGCAAAACGAAAGCTCGTACCGGTTGGTGGTCGAAGGACCACGTCAAGAACAGATTGCTCAGGCGGCCGCGCGAGTCGACGTGCAGACTCAGACACTCGAAGGACTCAGAGACCGCCGCGAAAAGTACACCTTGCGTGCACCCTTTGATGGATTTGTCGCGAAAGAGTTGACTGAAACAGGTGCCTGGGTTCGTCAAGGCGATCCGGTTGCCACGATTATCGAAATCGATCCGCTTGAGATCGAAGTCTACGTGCCCGAAGCCAGCATTCAATTTGTTCGTCCGGGGGACCAAGTCAACGTATCGGTCGAAGCGGTTCCTGGGCAAACATTCCAAGGCGTCGTGGATCAAATTGTTCCGTTGGCTGATCCCTTAGCAAGAACATTTCCGGTGCGAGTCCGAGTTGAGAACGCCGCGTCGGAGGGACGTCACCCTTTATTGCCCGGCATGCTGGCACGCGTCAAACTGCCATCCAGTGAGAAACAAACTCGCATGCTGGTTCCCAAAGATGCGATTCAGCTTGGCGGTGCCGCACCGACGCTGTACCGCGTCGTCGATGGCAAGGCGATGATCGTGCCTGTGGTGATGGGGCCATCGCAAGGAAGCTGGGTCGCGGTGACGCCATCGGTACCAGACCAATTGAGTGTGAAGGACTTGGTCGTCACCCGCGGCAACGAACGACTCCGGCCGGGGCAAGACGTCACGATTGCCGAACAACAAACGACAACGCCTTAATTCGACTGTTTCAAATTTTGGGTTTTCCGTGAATTTGTGAGCCGATGGCGATAGCCACGGGCTTCATTTTACCGCGTTTTACTCACCGGCGTCCTGACGCTAACGCGTGCGGCTCATCCGATCGGACAGTCGAACGAACGTTTCGCCAATACTCATTTTTCTGCCACTGCAAACGAAGCCGATCGCATGCATCCCATCGAATCCTGTGTCCGCAATCCAGTGAAAGTCGCTGTCGGGGCGTTGTTGTTGATTCTGTTTGGCGTGATCGCATTGATCGGCATGCCGATGCAGCTGACCCCCGAAGTGCAAACACCGACGTTGACGATCGAAACACGTTGGCCAGGGGCGAGTCCGCAAGAAGTCGAACGCGAGATCATTCAAGAGCAGGAAGAACAGCTCAAGAGTGTCGAAGGGGTCACCAAGATGACCAGCGAATCGATGGACTCCAGCGGCCGTATCACGTTGGAGTTCTATGTCGGCACGAACATGGAAGAGGCGTTATTGAAGGTGAACAGCCGGTTGCAACAGGTTCCGGAATATCCCGAAGAAGCCGACCAGCCGGTGATCTCGACCAGC
>NZ_ANOG01000309.1 GCF_000346295.1 Rhodopirellula maiorica SM1
CTAAGGCATTACAGCGAGTTCGCGACCAATTGAGAGAGTGTGTTGAGCGAAAAAGACTTGGAGGCGGGCGCTCAATGAACTCGGACATGCGAGATTTGATTGACGGATACCTCGACGATTCACTGTCCCGTGAACAGTTGCAGCGGCTAAGCCAGTGGATCAAATTAGATCCACTGCATGCTCGGCAATTTGCTTCGGAGTTGATGCTGCATGATCGGCTGCGAAATGAAATGATGACGCAGAACGAATTAGCGTCTTTCGATCAAAGTGAACAACACGTGGTATTGCAGTCGAATGCATCTGACGGCCATTGGTGGAAACGTGTCCCGATTGCTTTGGCGACGACAGCGTGCATAGTGTTGCTCGGCACATTGTTGTTTTGGCATTCCTGGAGTGCTCCCACTGCCTCCGCGGCGGGACTTGAGCTTGACCGAATTATGAAGGCCAATGCCCGATCACTCGATCGCACGTTCCTGATTTCGGTCGAAGAGAAAACGACTCGTCGGCAGAATCGACGACGCAACACGCCAGAGCATGGCCGTCCTCCGAAACCATCCTTGGATGGTGCAATTTTAGATGTTCGTGGTGCGTACCAATTTGTGTTGAAGCGGAAAGTCGGGCAAGGAGATTTTTTTATCACGGGAAGCAATGGGTTGACGAGTTGGGCGGTGCGGCCGGATGGCCCCGTTCGGTATAGCGATGATCTGACGCGATTCAATCGAGACCTGCCCGGACATGAGCGGTCCTTGCCAATCAACAATCTTCATGATGGCCTCGATGCACTGCACACCGCCTATGATTTGCAAGTGAGGTCTGTCGAAACCGAACCGTCAATGGACAAGGCGAATGATGAGCCCAACCAATTGATAGTGGCGACAAAGAAGCCAGGTTTTCCAGGGCCCGCTCGAGTCGAAATTCGTTACGCCGCATCGAACGGTCAAATTCGTCAAATGCGATTCGTCGAGATGCCCTATGGACCTGAGGACGTGACGTTGACGATGACCTTGATGGAAGAACGAGCACTTGCACCGGACTATTTTGATCACCAATCCCATCACGACCGTGAACGTGTCGTGGAATTCGAATAAAGGAAAGTAAATCAATATGAAACGACTCGTTTATAGCGTTATCGCAATCGTTGCTCTCGTCTTCACAGCCCAACTTGCGCAGTACGCCTGGGCGCAACGTCCGTCGAATCAAGCTTCGACTAAAGGCAAGATTGGGAAACCTCAATTAAGCGACACGGTGAAGGCGAACCTGTATGCCGACAATTGGTTTGTGATGTATATCAACGGCGAACTGGTCGCGGTCGACTCGATCAAATTCATGCCACACAACGTCGTCTCGGTCGACATTCTGCCGGCTTATCCCATGACGATTGCCGTGATGGCCAAGGACAATGCGGATGCCGAAACAGGTATGGAGTACGCCAACACTCAAATCGGGGACGCGGGTTTCATTCTAAAATTCGGTGACGGCACCGTGACCAATGCCACCTGGAGAGCACGTGCTTTTTCACATGGACCGATTGATCATGACACCAAGAACCCGCGAGTCGAAAACTTAGAGATTCCCGAAAATTGGTACGCAATCGACTTTGACGACAGTGCTTGGGGGACCGCAAAGGAGTATACGCAGGAACAAGTGGGGCCGAAGGAGCCGTTTTTTGCGCATGATTTCGAAGGGGCGAAATTTATCTGGACTGACGATATCGAACTCGACAACACCGTCATCTTTCGGCACGTCGTCACCACATCACCCGATGGCAAATCTCGTCCTGATTTCTCGAACCTCAACGACATCGTTCCAAATTCGCCACCCAGGAAACCAAGGCGATGACCTACCGGCCGCTGTAATGACGCAGTCGTAAAGTGCCCGGCCGGTTCGAATTCAACGCTTTTCCTAACAAAGAATTTAGTTGCATGAATGTTCGCTACCTCGTCTCGCTCGTCACCGGTCTAATGCTGGGCATAGGCACGATGAATTTCAGCTCAGTGAATTTGTCGGCACACGAGGTTGGCTCCCACGACGATTCACACGTATCCAGTGCGTCGCGAACCTGGTCGGTCGCTGCCGACGGCTCCCATCTGCATGGATCCTTTGTCTGTGTCATTGATGATGATGTCCAGATTCGTCGAGCGGATGGAAAGTTGGCAAGGATCGCGATCGACCACTTGGTCGCTTCGGATCAAGCGTGGATCGAAGCTCGGTGCGAGGAAATCAAACTCTTGAATCAGCACCGCGAAACGCAGCTTGCCATGCTGAATCCGCCAACCGATGCCACCATCCGGAGCACGACGGATACCAAGTCAATGCCGGCAATCGGCGAGTACTTCAAACCTTTTCAGAAGGCATTGCAGCTTCATTGGGACAAAAATTTTCTATACGTTGGTTCCAATGGTTTGCCAGAGCATCCGATGATGATCGGTATTCGTGCGTGGCAGCAACAAGTTCCGCTGCCGCAGAAGTACATTGCAGACAACGCCTGGCGAATTCCGCTATATCCGGTGCCTGCGAAGAATCCGATGTCCACCAAGAATGACTTTTTGCGTGGAGCAATCGCACTGGCTGTCAACGGAGTGCCCATCTTTAATCCGCTGAACAATCGCGGCGACGACGCTTTTTTGTTTGGCGAATTGGATCAGTACGGTGGCCATTGCGGTCGCGCGGATGATTATCACTACCACATCGCTCCCGTTCATCTCGAAGAAGCCACCGGTAACGGAAATCCGATTGCCTACGCCTTGGACGGCTATCCGATCTTCGGTTATCAAGACGAGCAGGCTACGGATTTCGCTCCGCTGGACAACCTGGGCGGGCACAAAGATGCCTCGGGCAACTACCACTATCACGCCCAGAAAACCTATCCCTATCTGAATGGCGGTTTCTATGGTGAAGTGACCAAGCGTGATGGCCAAGTCGATCCGCAGCCGCGGGCTGAACCGCTACGGCCTGCGCTGCGACCACTTCGCGATGCAAAGATTACGGGGTTCGATCGAAATGGTAACCGATTTCAACTCGAGTACGACGTTTCGGGACGCAAGGGAACGATTCACTATGTGGTCAAGAATGATGGCAGTGTTGATTTCACGTTTCAAGAACCTTCGGGAAAAACGCGAACCGAATCCTACCGCAGTCGCAGCGGCAAGCCCTACATGCCATTGTCGGATGCATTGGGAACCAATGTCGATTTGAGCCATCACTTACCAAGTGGGATGCCCATGTTGACGGTCACCAGTCCTGCCTTTGCCGCTGGCAATGAGATGCCCATTGAGTTCACCGGAGACGGAGCGGGGCACTCGCCTCCGCTTGCATGGACAAAGGGGCCTGCGGGGACCCAGTGCTATGCACTGAACCTGTGGCATACGCCCGGTCCCGGCGACATCAAGTCGTACTGGTTGCTCTACAACATCCCAGCCGATGTCACCAGCTTGCCGGCGAATGCTCATGGGATTGGGACCGCAGGCTACAACGACAAGGGACACACGGAATATGACCCGATGCGATCGAAGGGGCCGGGCGTCAAGAAGTATCACGTCACGGTCTTTGCTTTGTCCGAAAAACCGAATTTGCATCGACAAAAGTCACACGTGACGAACTGCTAAAAGCATCGCGGATATCACGTTGGCTCAAGGCACCTTGGACTACCAATACACGCGGACTCGAAGCGGATTATGGCTGATCGTTGCCGGATCGATGTTTGTCGTCGTTATCGCAGCTGGACTCTTGTTTCGTTATCGAAGGCGAACGCAAAAGGCTGGCCTAGCTCTCGCACAAACCTGATTTTCCTCTCTCAATCATAATCTTACTCACTACCCAAGTCTCGCTCCGATGCGAGTGCTCCTCTGTGCCAACATGAGTGAGACAACTTTGATTCGACTCAAGGCTGATCCGCGGCTCAAGATAAATCGATTTAATATCGGACTTGAAGTATCGGGACGAACGAGCGATTCGGCGGTGAAAGGGGATTAAGATTAAGAGTATGAGTATGAGTAAGATTAAGAACACGGTTTTTGAGTCGGATTCGTGCTCTTTCGTAGGGCAAACGGATTGTTCACGCTAGATTTCGTCTCAGCGTTCTTCTCCGATGCAGATGATCTCTCGACTGGTTCGTTGATAAAGATGTCCGCCTGCGGCTGTGAAGGGACTCAATGTCCACGTCTCACCCGGCATGCCAAGATCGTTCACTGCCACCAACGCATTTTCGTCAAATAGTTCCGCGGTCGCGTCGACAACGTAGACCGTCCCGAGCACGGTCGAAAAGTAGATATGATTGTTTACGACAATTGGCGTGGCGGCCGAGATGTGTCCGAACCCGTGCCCCAGACGACGGCGGTCACCTTCAACAGTAAAGCCTGATCCTGTTGCGTCGCCGGACTTGAATTCGCTCCATGAAAACTTCTTCTTGCCATTCTCGACAATGACCTGAACCGGTACTTGCAGATAGCTGACTTGTTCGGTCTCGATGTCGATACGGCCCAGAATGCCGGGCTGGCCGCCCATGAAAAAGTGATACTTGCCGACGCCGATATTGGTGCGGTGTGTCAGCAGATGAGGTGATTTTAGTTCGGGCGCGTCTGTGGGCTTTCGGTAGCGGCCGGCGTTTTCGTCGAATGCGATGAGGCTGCCGGTGCCACGAATGCGGATTCGCTTCACTGTCTCGCCGGTTGCCAGATCGAGCACAAAGAAATCGTTTCGGTCGAAACAATAGGCATGCTTCTCGTCGATAAAGTCTGTCCCTTCGAACGACAATCCCTGTCGTTCCCAGACCAATTTGTGAGCTTCATTCAGCCGTGACAGACGGATGCCGTAGGGTTTTTCCGGAGGGTTGTGGCTGCCGCCTTTGGCGTGCAGCAACACGGTTTCACCCGCCAGCGAACCGAGTGCGCCCTTGCTATGAACGCTGATCCCTTCGGGCATGATGCCGGTGGGCTTTCCCGTTAGCGCATCGAAGCACCGGGCATACATCCATGGCCAGCCGGTTTTACTGTTTTTGTCGTAATCGCTGGCCGTCTGGGGGCGGCGTTTGGGATCCACTGCGTCTCGCATCATGGCGTAATAGAGGCGGCCGTCGTGCAGAAAAGGTTGAAATTGTTTCGCCGAATGTTTGGTGCGAACTTCAAATTCCTTGCCCCACACTCGTTGGCCATCCAGGGTATGGCATGCCATAAAGCCGCCCGCGTTGACGAACCAGACATGCGTGCCATTGGTCACCGGCGTGGGCGTCGTTGAATCGGTGAAGGTGCCGTTGACTTGGTTCGGCCGCCGCCCGGGAAGATCGCAGCTCCACAGGATCTTTCCTGAATTTGCATCCAGACAATAGCCCCGAGTTTCAGAGACCCACGTGCCTTTGGGGCCGTTGTCGTCCGCGGTGAGTTTGCGAAAGCAGGTCAGGAACAGTCGGTCGCCCCAGACGGCGATGCCACTGTGACCAGTTTCGGGAAGTGGCGATCTCCAGCGAATATTGTTGTTCGTTGTCCCGCTCCAGCGGGTAGGGTACGTCGTCTCGGAGGCCAGGTGGTAGTTGTGCTGAGGCCCACGATGTTCGGGCCAGCGATCCTGAGCAAACGTGGTTGATACCATCACCAAAACGATGACGAACAATGCGAAAGGGGGCCGAGGTGTCACTTTCTAATTGCCTAGAAGATTGAAAAAAGAGAGGGCGAAGGTGGTTGCTGAATGCCATCTACTTTAGTCGACTTTGGGATCGAATGCGTCGCTGGGGAGTGCCCCATGGGGGGAATAGGGATATGCACTGCGAAGGCTTTTTTGACGCGTTTTCTTGGAGGCCGTTTCGTTGCATCGATTCGAGCACGCCATTGAGAATCTGGGGCGATGGCCAGCCGCCAACCGACATTCCTATGTCAATCCCCGCTGACTTGGATCGCTCTGTACGTTCCAATTCTTGCATCTTCCTTTTTGTGATGGTAACACGCATGAAATCTGACAACGCGACACCACAGCTTCACCATCGGCCGCGATTGGGCAGTTTTCCCTTCGATCCGGCTCGGCTGCCGTTCTTTTACGGGACGGTTGTGTTGGTATGCGGCACATTGGGGGTATTGGCCAGCGCGCCGGGACAAACCGTCGGTGTTTCGGTGTTTACGGATTTTTTAATCGAAGCCCACCAGTTGTCACGCAGCTGGATCAGTTTTTCCTACCTGGCGGGGACGATTGCAAGCGCGGTGTTGATCAGTCGTGCGGGGCGGTTGTATGACCGATTCGGTGGCCGCTGGGTCTCTGCAGCGTCGGCCGCCATGTTGGCGCTGGTGTTGACGGCGATGAGCTTTTCAGCGGTGATTGCCCAATCCGCTGCGTCGATGTTACCCGGTACCTACCGCGACCATGTCTCGTTCGCGGTCTTGACGCTCGGTTTTTTCGCGATGCGATTTTTTGGCCAAGGTATGCTGACGCTCTCTTCACGCAACATGGTGCTGGAGTGGTTCGAAAAACGACGTGGAATGGCGCTTGCGTTCATTGGGATTTCAGTCGCCTTTGGTTTTTCGGCAACACCGCCGCTGTTTGAATGGCTCATCCAGCAAGGCGGTTGGTCGTGGGCTTGGCAAACGATTGCGGTGATCGTGGCAGTGTATGCCTTGGTCGCTTTTTGTTTGGGACGATCGAAACCCGAAGATCATGGGATGTTGCCCGATGGGCCGTATGCAAAGCGGAACCGTAAGACGCACGCCGAGACGATGAGTGGTCGTCAATTCACTCTTTCGGAGGCGCGGCGAACCTACAGCTTTTGGGTGTTCACGCTCAGCGTGGTTCTCTCGGGCCTGCTACTGACGGCATTTTCCTTTCATGTCGTCTCGATCTTTGCCGATGCGGGAATGACGCGTCGGCAAGCGGTCGCGATTTTCTTGCCCGCCGCCGGGGTCAGCGTGGTGGTGGAATTTATCGGCAGTTGGCTCAGCGATTTCGTCAAGTTGAAGTATTTGGCGATGGTGCAGCTGATCGGCAGTTTGACGCTCTCGCTGAGCCTGGCGTTCTTGGGGACTGGCACGTCAGTCGTGTTTGTGGTCGTGGGGATGGGATTGATGCAAGGGATGTTCGGCATCATTTCCGGAGTAACGTGGCCGCGGTTTTACGGCCGCACGCATCTCGGTGCGATCTCCGGGTTTTCAACATCGATCGTGGTGGCGGGAACCGCGGTCGGACCCTACTTGTTCAGTGTGGCACACGACCAATTTGGAAGCTACCGCGCCGCGACGTTGTTGTGTGCCGCCGCCGCCCTGCTCTTGCTCGCCACATCACCCCGCGCCGATCGCCCGCAATAGCTTGTCTCGCAGCAGCCATCTAATGCTGGTCATGCTCCGTGTCACGCGTTTGGAGATCCAAGAGGTCGTTGGCTATAGACTAACGTTTTGCTACGTCAAACACTGCCAATTGTGGGAGGTGGTCGCTCAAGGCAAACGATTCCTTGTCGTCAATATGCAAGCGGAAGGCGCCCTCAAACAGCGGTCTCGATTCAACCATCTGATCTGCGATCGGTCCCGCGGCCATCACGTAATCGATCCGCCACTTGGGGATATCGGCCTTGATCGTGGGGCCGTCGCCCTTGCCAACTTGAGCGAATGTATCGGTCCATCCAGCATCGATCCAAAGCTGGTATTCCTTGGTGTCAGGGCCGTGATTCAGGTCGCCAATGAGAAGCATCGACCGCCCAGCATCCAGATCCGGCTTCATCGATTCGATCATCACCCGAATCTCTTTCAGTCGCACCGTCGGTTCGGCGGTTGGGTAGAGATGGGCCGAATGGACGATCAGCGGTTCACCACCGGGCAGCACGACTGTCGCGTTTCCCCAGTGCCGAGTGAACAATTCTTTTGGTCGCTCGGTCGCCATCGGAGCGTTGTGAAATTCGCTGAGCTCATATTTGCTCAGCAGCGTGCCTGGCCAACTTCCGCCGCTCGCAAATCGAACGTGATTCATTCCCAGCAGCTTCGCAACTTCTTGAGTTAGTTCCTCTGCGGGGGACTCTGAGAAGTTGATGATGTCGGGTTCGTGCAGCGCCAGTTCCATCGCCAGTCGCCGTGCCATTTGGCCTTTCGCAACGGCCTGCGTCGCCAAGCTGCGTTGCTTGGGCCACCCCGTCAGTCCATAGATGTTGTAGGCGATAACTCGCAGAGGCGTGTTCGTCGAATCATCCGCATACGAACTGGCGTTTGCTACTGCGAGGCTGGCAGCAAGCGTGCCACAGAATTTTCGGCGAGAGATAGCCATTGTGTTCTCCAGAAGTGTTGAGGAGGATTGTACCGGATAAATCCATCCGCATCCCATTTCCGAGGGCCAAAATGCACGCCAACTTTGGGTTTCGCTCGTTGGCCGGTGGGAACCGGCCCTACTTGGCTGGAAATCGCTGCATCGGCGGCTACCGGATGCAGTCGCTTGCCCCTAGCTCGATGCACATCGAGTAAAATTTAACCACATGTATTCGGGGGCGGTTGATGATGGAGATAGAACGTTGGGAAAAAATATCGTTGTATGCTGCGACGGAACGGGGAACCAATTTGACAGCGATCAAACCAATGTGCTCCGGCTGCACTACTCGCTTGTCATTGATGCGCAGCGGCAGGTCGCCTTCTATCAACCTGGGGTTGGTACTTTCAGTCCAAGTATGGCTTTGACACGTCCTGGCCGAGCGTTCAGCAAAGTGATGGGACTTGCGTTCGGAGCCGGCTATCGCAAGACAATCGAAGACGCTTACTGGTATATCGCACAGCACTATCAGCCGGGGGACCGCATCTGTTTGTTTGGATTTAGTCGCGGCGCCTACGCGGCTCGTGTCGTGGCCGCACTGTTGCACAGCGTAGGGATCCTGCAACCGGGAAACCGGCAACTCGTGCAATATGCGATGGCAGAGATCGAGCTGCGGAAAGGACGCAGTTTGGACTTTGCCCATCTTGGCCGCTTCCGAAAACAATTTTCACAGCGATTCGATGTAAAGCCGTTCATTTTCTTAGGACTTTGGGACACGGTGTCTTCCGTGTCGTGGGCATACGACTATTTGTCGTATGCATTTACCGCCAGCAATCCGAGCGTCGACGTCATCCGACATGCGGTTTCGATCGACGAGCATCGAGCATTCTTTGCGCAAAACCTATTCAAACGTCGGATGCATCAAGACTTTAAAGAAGTCTGGTTTGCGGGCGTCCATAGCGATATCGGTGGCGGCTACCCCAAAGATGAAAGTGGTTTGGCGAAGACAGCCCTGGAATGGATGCTGGTTCAAGCACGTGATGTCGGCGGCGTCTTGCTCGACGATTCACGTGTGGAACGTGTGCTCGCCGAAGGCAGCAGCCCTGATCACTCAGGACCGATGCATCGTTCGCTAACTTGGAAATGGTGGTGGGCCGAATTCTTTCCGAAACAGACCTACCCGTCGCCTGTTCCGCTTCCCCACCTGTTTCGGCGGAGGAAACCAACGAGCCGTTCAGCCGGAGAGTCCGATTCGGAGGCGTGTTGGATCCATCAGTCAGCGGTGCGGCGATACAATGAGACGCACTTGGGATACAAGCCTTCCAATTGGCCAGATGAGTTCGAGGTTGAACCGGAGTCGCGATACGAATTTCAGTCGTGATGCCGGACGCTGCGGTGCGAGGCAGTTGGCAGCCTTAGATTAATTATTCTCGACAACGTAGGGCCGGTTCCTACCGGCCGTACTGGCTAATTCGCTTCGGCTAACGCTGAATCACTGCGGGTGCGGTACAGGAACGCGTCGGAGGTGAGCAGCGAAACAAGCAGTTCGTTCATACTGCCTCCGCTATCTTTGTAGGCGCGGTGGGCCGCCTGCAGCACCGGGGCGTCGTTGAGCGTTTCGTTGCGGCCCATCCAGAAGCGAAACGCATGACGGACAAATACCTGCTCGGCTCGCTCGCTCTCGGCAATTCGCTCGATCAACTCGATCGCGTTAGCGACTTTGCCATCCAATCCAGGGACGCCCGAATCGATGATCTCGCCTGTCGTGTCAACCGGTTTCTCAAGTTCCAGCTCGCGATACAGACCCGCATGATTGTACATCTCAAACGGCAACCCCAGCGGATCCATCTTCTTGTGACATGTCCAACAGTAGTCTTCACGCGTGACCCGCATTCGCTCACGAAGCGTGCTTTTCGGTTCGTCCGGCAGCATCGCGTCCACCGTGATCGGCACATCGGGAATACCGCCACCCAGCAGTCGCTCTTGGATCCAATGGCCACGGCGGATGGCATGATTGTCCATTGCATCGGAGTGCGAAACAAGCCAAGCAGGATGAGTCAGGATGCCCAGTCGTTGGCCTTCGGGGGCGGTCGCCAGCGTGCGTTCCGGTTTCATCGATCCCCGGCCAAAACTACGACGGCTGACACGAGCGTAGATCGTTGGCCCCGAAAGGTCCACTTCCTCGACGCCGTGATGGACGTACGGCCGCCTCGTCGGTTTCTTTGCCGGCGGTTTTTTATCGGGGTTGGCCTGCTTCCAAGCCTCCAGCTCCGCTGCAGCTTCCTTTGCTGCCGCGGCCGCTGCTTTTCGCTCAGCAGCAATCGACGCGGCTCGCTCTTCTTTGCTGCGTTGTCGGCCAAAGTAGATGTTGTCGCGCTCAGCGGCCACGACCTTGTCGGTGGTCAGTAATTGCTTCAAAACATCTCGATCTTCCTGCAGAATCATTTCGATCAAGCGATCGGTGCTGGCCGTTGCATCAAACATGGCACGGTAATGGTTCACACCACGGCTGTCCGCACCGGTATCCGCAAGCGCTTTTGTATCTTTGCAAATGTACCCGCCTTTGTCGTAATCAAAGTAGTCGCGAAAGAATTGCAAGATCCTTGGCTTGCGGATGCTGTCGTCCGCTAACATCCGCCGCACTTCGCGTTCGACGTCATCTCGGCTGCGCATACGTCCATCGACAATCGCATCGCGTAGAGGTTCATCGGGCCGGAGATAACGCAGCGCATGATTGACGGCCAGCCCCAATTCCCAGTCCTGCAGCATGACGCGTCCATGTTGGTCCGGTTTTCCATAGGAGACCAGTTCCGGTCGGAAGAGTGCGTCACGATCGAGGAAAATGGATGACAAACCCAGAGTCGCACCCTTCTTTTTGCCAAGCTTGTCGATCGATTGTTTGACGATCGTTAGATAGGCGTCCGATTCGGTTTTGCTTGGTGGCCGAAAGGTCAACGCTTCGAACAAATAATCCACGGCGGCGCGCAGTTGTTCGTCGCTCGCATCGTCTGTTTTGATCAGATCATAGACCGGCGTTAGCGGACGAACCACCTTGGTGCTGTAGACCAAACTGGTGGGCAGTCCACGAAGATCGCCTTTCATTTTGTCCGCGATCGAGTTGGGATCGTCTGTGATCTGGTAAGGCTCGGCAATGCTCAGCGGGCCTTCGGCCATATAACGTAGGATGTTGTCCGCGATCCCCATGATTTGAGTCGCTTCGGCACTGTTGACGGTGTAGAAGTCGGGATAGTTTTCCAGTCCGTGGTCGCGAGCCGAGGACAATACGGCCGGGACACTCTTGACCGCGGTGGCATAGGCGACCGTCCCGCCTTGCCATTTGATGATGCGATCGGTACCGAAGTACAGCTTCAGTTCGCCGCCGTGGTTGGTTGGAACGGCATCGCCATGGGTGCGTAGCCCCGGCTTTTTCGGATCGAATGCCGGTTCGGTATTGATCAGTTCATTCAGCCGGGTGATGTGTTCCTCGGGACTAACTCGCCAAATGCGTGCAGGCGAAGAGGTGGGTTGCAGCTTGATGTCATCGGGCAGCGGACCGAACAGCAGTTCGTGATCGACAAAGTTGCCTTTGTTAGGATCCCGGTGAGCATGGAAACCGCCCTTATCGCGTAAGACCCGCGAGAGTTCGCTGACGACCCAGTTGGAAAATTGCAGTCGCTCGATGACCTCAGGCTGCGTCATGTCCGGCGGCGGCATCTCTTTCAAGGTGACCTGAGCCCAAACGCTCGTCCAAGTGCTGGCGTTGATCTCATCCACCGCCCCC
>NZ_ANOG01000310.1 GCF_000346295.1 Rhodopirellula maiorica SM1
GTCAGCGAAGCGGCCGACGTGGTAAGTGTAGGCATCGATGGTTGCATCAGCAAAATGCCGGATTTTCATGTCTTCGGCGAGACGCTTCGTGTTTTTGCAGAGGCGATTTTGATAAGGGGTCATGGCAGAGATCCAATGCGGGAGACAAGTCGCGAACGCCAAGTGTGTTCACGGGAATACATCCCAGGATGCTTGCGCGTTTGAAAAGCGCAAGGCCATAATTTCACTTTATTCGTCACAACCGGACCACATGCAGTCACTTACGACTGCGTGAAGGTGCGAGGCATGCTCATTCGTGCAATAAAGAAAACGCGTTTGGCCACGAAGCCAAACCACTGCTGCATCAAGGATGCGAGCGAACGGAGTCAATGAGTCAACGCCGCATCAAAACAGACGTGCCCGACCCAAAGGGGTTAGGTTCAACGCTTGGCATAACCGGGCCGCCGCGGTTGATGCTCTACTTGAAAACGCGCGACCGGCGGCTCCGTGTTCATGCCTTTGTTAGGTGCGGGATTCTAGCGAAGGGTTGCGTCGAGTTCGATTCTCAACGGCTCAAAAACAGACTCAAAGTGGTCGGCGTCAAACTCTATACGTACAATCCCGGAAATGTTGCTAAACATTTCCACGCCTTTTTCAGCAAGAAGCATCACCTTCTTGCGACCGTACTTTCCCTGGAAGAATCCAATCTCGTGTATCACATTCTGGCGAGCGCGAACACCGCCGTCGTGCGTCTGATCATCCTTAGTCATGAGGATGATCGCACACTTGCAGCTTTTGCTTGCCTTTTCGAGCTTTTCGACAATCGTCAGCCCTTCTGAGGGCAATTCCGACAGAATCACAGGCGTTTTTCCGTATCGATTCTGCACAAAATCCTTCAACTTCAGTTTCAGTAACTCGTTGTGGCCGTGGCTGATGAACACATTACTCGCTTGTTCCACGAGAATCTCCTTAAGGTGATACTCAAGTTTAGAGAAGAAGGTACCAGCTTCCTTGTCCAGGAAGTAGCGAGCGCCGAGACGCATAGCAGCCGCGACGACTTCTGTAGTCTGGTCCTGCTTCTTTGTTATCAAAACGGCTTCCATTTTCGGAAATCGCTGTTTCGCCCATTGCAGCAATCCTACTCCTTCGTCCTTGTACGACGGGGGCATCATCAAATCTATTACGGCGACGTCGACGGTTGTTTCGAGCAGATGTGTACGCGCCTCGTCCGCCCCGGGCAAATACTGCACCGATAGACCGCACTTCTCCATCACCTCAACGCACTTGACTGCGAACGGACGTTCGTCTTCAACGAGAATCGCCCTGATCATTCAACGGCTCCCGTCTTGCGAAGTTCACTGCGTATTCGTGCCAAGTGACTTTGAGCTGGCAAGGGTAATGCTGAGAACTTCTGCACATCGTCAAAACACCTAAGAGCCTGCACGACCTGGTCAACGTACGGAAGGCATTCATCGAGCAATTTATAGCGAGGCGTCATGGAGTCGCCACGAGAAAACGAGATCGTACCGGATGAACCGTTGACGCACACGTACCACGAATGATCGGCCGGTGTGGCCATAGCTTCGTGTTTGACTACGCCGCCCCGTGTATCAATTTCAAGGCCACTGTTGATCACGAGTGGTTTGCGAAGGCCACGGCACGCGACTGCGGCATGACTCGTCATACCACCGTAAACGGTCACAACGCCGGCGCATTGGTGAATCGCGTCGACATCTTCTGGGCTCGCCTCAGCAACAACGAGAATGGTTCCAGTGAAATCGTCGATGTTGCCGGACCGGGAACCCAGTATACAGAGCCGTCCGACGGCCGTGCCCGGTGAGGCGGGTAAGCCGTTCCCGATAGAGACGGAACTTGGATCCGAGAAGGCAAAATCCGTAAATTGAACCAACATGTCTGGTTGGACTCGCTCAAGATAATCGAGTTCGCTCACGATCCCGTCTCGGAACAGTTCGGAAAGTGTTCGCCATATTCCGGAGTCGGTGATCTCGTCTCTTGTGGCCATGATGATCTGTGGCGAACGATCTTGGGTAAGCGTTACCTCAGTTGGAAAGGCCATCGTTCTTTCGACTTGGCGAAGTAAGGTCCGGTACACTGGTCGAAATCGCTCTATGTTGTTTCGGATGCTATTGGCATAGTTCTTGGCGGTGGTGACTTCACCGTAACCGGTGCGCGTAGCCAACATGTACGGATTGTCATATGCAGGTTGAATAAATACTGCTGGGATGCTACGGGCATCGTCAATTCCATCAACGTGTCGGCTAGCACGAGCAGTGTCATCCGACCAGGAGCGATAGAGGGCCTCAACGCCGTACTGAATTGACGCGATACTTCGTTCAACCGTAACCTCTTCCAGTAGCCCGACGTAGCTCTCGGGAACACTTGACCGAATCGTGACCTGCCCATGCTGAATGAATGCCCTTTCCTTCTGCAAGATGGCGGCAATTCGATTCGTTATCTCCGTCGGCAGACAGCCCAACTTCGCGAATTCACGAAAAATTTCATTGCCTATCACAATCGTCGGCGCGACGCGAAGGCCAGCCACTTTGAGAGTGTGAAGGTTGTGAATCAGGGCGCCAACGGCCGATGGCTTACATTGCGAACGACTATTGAGCAATTCCACATAGTGTGGCTCGTCTCGCGCGGCACGTG
>NZ_ANOG01000311.1 GCF_000346295.1 Rhodopirellula maiorica SM1
GAGGAGTCAAGCGATCATCGGCCGCGATTTGTATCTGAATGACGGAGCCACAGTAGGAGTATTATTCAAAGTCAAGAACGCGTTTCTGTTCCGCACCTCGCTGCAAAACGACCGTGCGACGCGAGCGAGTTCGGACGACGCCATTGAACTTGGCGACACCACCATCGCTGGCAAAACCGTTTCACTGCTGCAAAGCGCCGACAACCGAGTGCGATCGTTTATGGTCGAAGACGGCGAGTACATCCTGGTCACCAACAGCGAAACGATGGCCAAGCGATTTCTCGAAGTCGGCGAAAGTGGCCAATCGCTGGCGGCGACCTCAGAATTCCGACTCGCTCGACGATTGATGCCGATTGAGCGAGACGATTCTCTGTTTGCCTACTTCTCGCCGCAAATGTTGCAAGGCTTGGTGTCTCCAGAATATCTGATTGAGCTTCGACGACGAATCGGCGCGAAATCAGATGTAACGCTAGTACAACTGGCGAAGTTGGCCGCGGCAGCCGAAGGGGCACCAACCGCGTCGATTGACCAATTGATCCAACGCGGCTATCTGCCGAATAACTTTAGCCAGCGTTCGGACGCCAGCGGGATTGTGGAACTCGGCGATAGCGTGATCGACACTCTCCGCGGTGCGAGAGGGACATTTTTGCCGATCGCCGACATCGAACTACAAAACGTCACAGCCGAAGAAGCGTTGTGGTATTCACGTATCGCGGCGAGCTACACGTCACGATTTCCGCACATGGACCCGATCATGGTCGGCGTCCAGCGGCAAACGGTTTTTGCCGGAGACAATCAAAACGCCACCGTCGAGCGGCTCGCTATCCATGCCGAAATCGCGCCTTGGTCGCCCGCACAATATGGCAAATACGCACAGCAATTGGGACCACCGACACGGGTCGCGATGCAATTTGCACCTGATGACATCGTCGCCGTTCAAGCCCATGTGGCATCGGAACAACTGGGGCCCCCAACGCATCTGTTTGCTGCAATCAAAGACTCTGTGCCACCCAACCCTGATGATTTCGACGGTTTGATTCAAACCTATCGCGCCCTGAAACAGTTACCAGGTTACATCGGCGCGTGGCCATTGCCGGGAGCAATTGACCGATTGCCGCTTGGCCTCGGTCGCGGAACTCCGGTCGGCCCCGGAATGACGCGGCTGATTGGCGGTATCTATCGCTACACCGGAGGCGGCTTCAGCGTGCTGTCGTTTTATCCGGATCTGTTGACGGCGAGCCTGCCCTTTTTGGCTTCGATCGAAGTCGAGGACACCGCCCAACTTCGCGGGCGAATCGGAAATCTGCGAGGCAGTCAGCTGGAATCCTGGGTCACGAACCAGTTATACCAACGATCGGCGACCAGCAGTTTGGCGGGCGCCGATTTCTTAGGCATGCTGTCGCGCCAATTGCGAGTCCCGCCGGCCGACGCGATCGCAGCCACGCAGGATATCTTTGCCACCGAACTGCAGTGCACGCTCGGCGGAGAATATCAATTCCTGCCTCAATCGGATCAATGGCAGAGCACGGCATGGCATGGAACGCGACCGCCGGTGACCTCGCCCCTGGACTACGCCCATCCGATCATGCAGTGGTTTCGTGGCGGCCAATTCACGTTGACGCAGTACGACGACCGTTTGGTGGTTGATGCGATCGTCGACGCGGCGCGAAAATAGGCGGCCGGCCGCGAGTGACCGGTTGCTTGAGTCGATGTTTGAAACAACCGGTTGAGCCGTGGGCCGTTACAGTGCGTCCGGCTATTGCCTAAAGCTCAGCCGATTCAGTGATCGCGACTTGTTGCGAGGCCAAGCGACCCGCGAAACTGGTGACGGCAAACGTCGACAGAAAACCGACAAATACCATCAAGTAATACAGCACGTACAGAAAAAAAAGATCGTTCCACTCGACAGGAAATTCGAACTCCGTTGCAAATATCGCCATCGCAAAACTGCCCAGTGCGACCACGATTCCCACTAAGATGACTCGCGCCAACCCGCCACGAGACGCGGCAAGCAGCATGGCTTGACTGAGCAGCGCGGTGGCGAAGGGGATGGTCAACCAAATCCCGATCAGCACCGGCCAATAGAGTTCGGCACGGATCGGAGGCAAGAGGTCGCGTGCGGAAGTCAACAGCAACGCAAATGCGGTCGTCGCCGCGATCAAGTCGCCAATCGAAAATTGGTGCGGCTTGCGCTGACTTGACTCACGCGTATCGTTCCATCGCGGGACAGCAATCCACGCAAACACAACATTTTGACTTAACACGATTCCCACCATATCCACCAAGGTCGATAGCCAAGGGTCATCGCTAAACGTGATCCAAAACAGAGTGACGCCGGTCAGCACCAAGGCGACTTGCAATCCATACCGCAACGCCGCTTGATTTACCGCCGACGTGATCCAACAACTTGCGGCGATGCCACCGAGCCATCCGCCGATGATAAAACAACGAAGGGCAAAATTCATCTCGTGGTTTTCGGTAATTCCATCTGCTGGATCCGCGGTCTGCCATGACGCGACAATCATTGCCAGTGCCCAGCCGCCCAGAATTACCAGCGCCCTTCGATTTAACAGCGGAATCAAGTAGGTTTGCTGTTTTCCGGCTTCCACTTGGCATTCCCACGGTTTGGTTTGAAAGAGCGAACTTGAAACATGGATGGTACCACTGAACCGATCATCGCGGTGCTTGGGCACCCGATTGCCGGAAATCCGTCCCAACTGGCGATCGAACGGGCCTTTGAAGCGATGAAGCTTGATTGGCGAGTGATGTCATTTGATGTCACGCCGGAAAACTTGCCCGTCGCCCTACATGGACTCGAAGTGCTCGGAGTCCGCGGCATTCTGCTGGGAAAAAATTTGGTCCGCGAAGCCGCGCAGTGGGCCGCCGGCCATCTGCCGGATCAACCGAGCCCCGCCGTGCTGGACTGCTTCTATCGTGACCCGATTGCCCGTTCGGGTCTACAAGGTACTGTTTCGGAAAGCTCAGGACTGCTTGGATTTGATGCCGAAGGTCAATGGATTTCGGCGCAGATCCACGCTCATTTTTCGGCCAAACCGGATGACTCGGCCGCCGCAGCCTACGTCATCGGCGAAATGGACCGCGATCTCGATTCGCTGTTTCCCGAACCGTTTCGCGAAGCTTTGAAACAGTCATTGGTTGATTCGGACGCCTCGTCGATCCCCGCCGCCGATGTGATCTTGGTTGGCGGAATCGACGCGGATGCAGTCGCTCTGGAAATCGAAGATCTCTCTACGATGCCCTCGTCGTCACTTGTCATTGACCTCAGCAA
Organism: Rhodopirellula maiorica SM1; assembly: GCF_000346295.1. Lineage (GTDB taxonomy): Bacteria > Planctomycetota > Planctomycetia > Pirellulales > Pirellulaceae > Novipirellula > Novipirellula maiorica. Next base: position 3,290 of record NZ_ANOG01000311.1, read on the forward strand.
CAGCGACGTGGTCGCCGACGCACTCGAAGATCTTGATACGACGATCATCAACATCGACCAGCGCCGAGTCGGTATGATTTGCCAATGTATCGAAAAATGGGTGGGAAAAATTGCGCCCGAAGAGATCGTGATTGATGCCATCGAAGAATATATGGCCGTCTAGTCAAATAGTCTGTCATCTCCCTTGTGCTCACGCATCCAGGCTCGTCATGGCGAGCGATACATCCTTTTCAGGGTCTTCCGCGAGACACATGCGAATGAACGAACAAACCGACTACGTTGAAAAAAAGCCACACGATTTACTGCGACTGCGTGATGATCGCATTGTGGAAACGGTCGCCATGCTTCAAGTGCGGATCGACGAGCGATTTCCCAATTGCGGACTCGGCAAATTGTGCGGCCAACTTCACCAAGTCTCGTTGCAAGCGGCATCACGGTCAGCCTGGATTGGACGTCCGATCTTGTGGATTCGCGCGGTCGGCTATCTGCTGGCGTTTAGTCTTCTTGCGGTCCTGATCTTCTACGGTGCTCTCGTCGTTCGTTTGGAACCGGACGAAGTCAGTCCGATGGACTTTATCCAAACCTTTGACGCTGGAATCAACGGTGGCGTGTTCGTGGGCATCGCGTTGTACTTTTTGATCAGTTTGGAAACGCGGATCAAACGCAAACGCGCGTTGGCGGCGGTTCACGAATTACGATCGATCGCCCACATCATCGACATGCATCAATTGACCAAAGACCCCGAGCGGATTTTGCGAAACTGGCAGGCGACCGATCACTCACCCAAATACAACATGACGCCGTTCTTGCTCAGCCGATACCTCGACTATTGCAGCGAAATGTTGTCGCTGGTTGGCAAGATAGCGGCGTTATACGTCGAGCGATTCGACGACGCTCATTCCGTCGCCGCCGTCACCGAGATCGAGCAACTGAGCACCAGTATGAGTCGCAAGATTTGGCAAAAGATCATGGCAACCCATGCAATACGTGAGTATCACGAAGATATGCTGGGGAAACGCGGCATAACTGGGGAAAACAAGCCATCGGACCAATCCGAAGATGGCGAAGATCAAGCGGCCACTATGCTCGATGGATCATAAATCGAGGTGGTGATCTGCTCTTGAACCAGGGGCGGCCGGGGGGTGGTGATCGCATCGTTGATTATGAGATTTCGCGTGGTACTTTCCACGCATGTCGCCCACGAAACAAATCGCCGCACCCGAAGACGCAAAGCCGCTCAGTGACGAGCAGGCAATGGCGATGGCCGAACTACTTTTGAGTTTGCCGCCGGATCCACCAATGCCGATCCGCGAAGAAGAAGCATCGACGCTGAGACTCGTCAAATAAACCCGCAACCACGA
>NZ_ANOG01000312.1 GCF_000346295.1 Rhodopirellula maiorica SM1
CCGGGTTCCACGCATTACCCGGTGCCTTACGGCCCTCGGCTCACCAATGCGATTTGCATTTCGACGAAATCAACAGCCTGCTAGCCACGGTTCTGACATTCAACCGGGGCTAACGCCCAAACCCATGCTGTGAAGCATTTTTTCGTTGCGAAACTCGCTACTCGAACAAGCCATCGACAAGGCTGCTGACTTGCGTGCGAAAGCTGCTCAGCGAGGCGTCTTCGAGTAAATCCGAACGGTTGTTTTTGACCATGGCGGCGGCCAGTGGCTTATGTTCTTGCCAATCGCTCAAACGAAAATCACGAATGTCGACGTACACATTCGATAGGTTGTTGCTGATCTTGGGGACCAAAAACACACCCTCTTTGCCACGCACGACGTGGTAGTGCATCGCGACGAATAACAATACCGCGCCGCAGACCATGCCGGCTAGAAAACGTGACATCGCTCGAATCCTTGAATGAAATGAAATCGACAAGCAACTGAAATTACGCAAACTCCCCGTTTGACGCAAGATGAACCGATCGAGAGTACGTTCTAGCTGAAATGACGAGCACGCTACCCGCTGCCGGAACGGCGCAAATGCACTTCGCAAGAATTGCCATATCCGTGTTGGACTCAACAGCAGTATTCTCGCGAAATGCCCCCTGCTGTAGGCGTTTGCTTGTTCCGACCTACGTTTTCCGGCCTACGTTTGGGAAAAACACAACGCGTTACAGACCCGCCGTTTGCGGCAGCCCAAACATGACGTTCATGTTTTGGATCGCCGCACCGCTGGCCCCTTTGGTCAAATTGTCGATGGCACACACCAGCACGATGCGGTCGCCGGCGTCCCGGGCTGTCAATTGAACGTGATTGGT
>NZ_ANOG01000313.1 GCF_000346295.1 Rhodopirellula maiorica SM1
CGACACGAAGCGATTTCGCAAAAACTGAAAATACTTCGCTCGTTTAACACGCGGCGCTTTCGCTGTTTCTTTTTCCACCAGGGATCGGGGAAATAAACATGCACCGCCTCTAAACTCTCCGCCGGCACCCGCTCTCTAAACAGTGGCTCGGCATCGCAGCTGATCATGATCGCATTAGTGACCTCGGCTCTCGCCAATCGGCCCGCCGCATGCTCAGCACATTTGGAGTTGATCTCAATGCCCAGAAAATTGTGCCTAGGATTCTCTGCCGATGCATTGGACATGAACAGCCCTTTGCCCGATCCGACTTCGATTTCGAGTGGCTTCGTGTCGCCAAACATCGTATCGCTGGAAAGGACATCAGGGAGCGAATCAACCAACCGATAGACCTTTGATATGTCGAGACTGGCTGGGGGGCGGCGAATGGGACTTCGAGACACGCTGGGACTTCTGTTCTATAAAAAAGGAAGCGATATGGGAACCGATCCGCGACCGAATGGTCCAAACGAGACCAAAACGAGAGAAACTTAGTTTCGAACCGATCTATCCACATCGTAACCGAGCACAAATTCTCTACAATGACCGCTCGCTTTGGTAACTCGCTCGGTCGTTGTCGCTGAAACCACTTCCAGACACTTTGCCGATGGCACGTGTCGCGAAACACCCCGGTTTGGTTGCAATGCGTCAGTGGCTTGCGGCATCAGCTTCCGACGTCGGCCCACGCACAACGCCCCTGACATCAGATTCACAAATGACGCGGGGCCGCCGGTAATGCGGAACGACTGTTCGATCGGCCCAACGCCCAATCCCAAACTAACCGCCCCCGAACCCCCCTCCTCGCAACACGTTACGAATTGACTTCCATGGAAAAGGCACCTGCCAACTTTGACGGACTGAATGTCGCCGCCTTAGAGAGCCGTCGTGCGGACGATATGGCACGGATGATCACCCGCCACGGCGGCGTCGCTCACGTCAGCCCGTCGATGCGAGAAGTGCCAATCGACCCCAATCGGCCTGCCATTGATTTCGCTTATCGCGTCATGACCGGCGAAGTCAACGTGGTCGTGCTGATGACGGGAGTCGGTTTCCGTTTCTTGCTCAGAGCGATCGAAAGGCACGTCGACCAACAACGTTTTCTCGATGCCTTGTCCGATATCACGACGATTTGCCGTGGCCCCAAACCGGCTGCTGCGATGCGGGAATTCGGCTTGACGACGACCTACCGCGTTCCTGAACCCAACACATGGCGAGAATTGTTGCAGACGATCGACGCCAATGTTTCCATCGCAAACCAAGTCGTCGGGGTTCAAGAGTATGGAGTTAGCAACGCTTCGCTCGTCGCAGGTCTGGAAGCTCGCGGTGCAACCGTCGAAACCGTGCGTGTTTACGGTTGGGAATTTCCTGAGTCGACCGAGGCATTGGAAGAGAACGTCAACGCGTTGGCCGCTGGCAAACGAGACATGTTGTTAGTGACCAGCGCTCACCAAGTCGTCAACGTCCTGCGGATGGCCGAAGAATTGAATATGGTTGACGATCTGCGTCGCGGTTTGCATTCTACCGTCATTGCGTCGATTGGTCCGACGACGAGTGAAATGCTCCGCGAGTGCGAATTGCATGTCGACTTTGAACCCTCGCATCCCAAAATGGGGCATTTGGTTACCGAAGCCGCTCGTCAGTCCAACGAATTAACCAAAGCCAAACGACGCGTCAAACAAATCCGTTGGTCCGAAGAATCCAAGCCACAGAGCGACACTATGCCACCTCACCCGTCCGACGATAGTTTGTTCATGAAGGCTTGTCGTGGCGAAGCGACTGAACGGACTCCGGTTTGGTTGATGCGACAAGCGGGCCGCTATATGTCTGAATATCGCGAAGTCCGGGCGAAACAATCGTTCTTGGAACTTTGTGCGAATCCAAAACTGTGCAGCGAAGTCATGTGCACCGCGGTTGACCGATTGGGAGTGGATGCCGCCATTATCTTCTCGGACCTGCTGCCCCTATTGGTCCCAATGGGATTCAACCTCGAGTTTGTCGCCGGCGATGGTCCCGTCATCCATAATCCGGTGCGATGCGGTGAAGATCTGGCCCGCGTCCGTGCTTTGGATAAGCCTGAGAAACTCGACTTTGTCTACGAAACCGTTCGACAGACACGTGCCGATTTGCCTGAGTCGATTCCCTTGATCGGGTTCGCCGGATCCCCCTTCACGCTGGCCAGCTATGCAATCGAAGGTGGTGGCAGCCGGCAGTACACAAACACAAAAAAACTGATGCACAGCGACGCCGGTGCTTGGGCCGACCTGATGAATAAATTGTCTGAATCAATCACGGTTTATTTAAATCATCAAATTGCCGCTGGAGCTCAGTGCGTTCAGTTGTTCGACAGTTGGGCGGGGTGTTTGTCGCCCTCGGATTATAGCAAGTTCGTGTTGCCTTGGATGAAACAAATCATTGCCGGGATCGATCCCTCAGTTCCGGTGATTAACTTTGCGACAGGAAATCCCGAACTGCTTCCTTTGCTCCGCGGTGATCGACGTACGGTGGTCGGTGTCGATTGGCGTATTTCGCTTGATGTCGCGTGGCAACGGATCGGACACGATTGTGCGGTTCAAGGAAATATGGACCCCTCCGTTCTGCTGGCCGACCCTGATGTGATTCGCGAGACGGTGGACCAATTGCTGCAGTCAGTTGACGGTCGCCCAGGACACATTTTCAATCTTGGCCACGGCGTGCTAAAGGAAACTCCCGTCGAAAACGTCATTGCACTCGTCGAAACGGTCAAAGAATTGAGCCAACGGTAATGCCGCCCACTCTGCACGTCTGTCCGTTTTGCCCGCTGCATTGTGATGATGTTTCGCTTGAACCGTCATCCGAAGCCGAGCGGATTGTAAATGTCCAGTGTGCCAAAGCGATCACGGGTTACACGAAAGCATTGTCCGGTTCCCAGTCCGCTCGTATTGCAGACTCCGCGGTGACAACGGCACTTGCAAGCAAACAGGCAAAAGAAATCTTGGCCGGCAACGGCGTGATCCATGTCGCCACAACAGGAACCGATCTAGATACGGCTCGCCGATTAAATCAGTTGCAACGTGAAAATCGCATTCGTATTGCGGTGGATGATTCGATTTCCACCGCAGCGTGGCGTGCTGCCGTTAGCCGCGAAGGAACACTGTCGGCTACTCTCGGGGACGTTCGCAGGCACGCCGATGTCGTTTGGACGATCGGCGATGTTGATAGCGAAACGCCGCGTTTGCGTGAACGAATCTCCGCCGACACGAAAGAATGCATTCAAAGCAACTCGCTCGCAGCAGAACCGTTAGCCGAGTTGTTTTATGCAATCCGCACCGATACCCCCGGCAGCGATTCCAACAAACTAACTGTCGCATCCATCGCATCGGCCAACTACTTGGCTGTGATCTTAGGACGCAATGCGTTTGTGGCAAGCGAAGCCGCCGCGACCTCCGAAATGCTCAGCAAGTTGCTGTGGTACCTCAATAAAACGCGACGAGCGATCGTTCTAAAATTGGATGCAGCGGCAACCAATCGTGCCGTGACAGCGTGGCAAACAAATCGTCTCGTCCCTTCGGTGGCCGGCGACCTCCGGCACGAAATTCACGTCCGATTGGGCAGCCCCGAAGTGGGGACAGGGGCAGCGAAGATGCAAATTGGGGGGATCGATCGAGGAAGGAAATTCGCCGAGGTGTTCTTGCCTGCGGCTACAATGGGGATTGATCGAGATGGGGTGGCCGTTCGTGGTGATGCCACCGTCACCATACCATTGGCTGCTATCTGTCCTAGTCGTGAACTTACCGCCATTGAACTCTTAGAACAGTCGCTGGGTTAGAGACACTGGCTTTTTAATGACACTCGCTGGCCGGATTCCAGTGTCGATCCCGTGGCGTTTACAACATGGATGCAGTGATGCCGCATCCAGCGCGATCGCAACCCTTAAACCGTTTCGGACACGGGATTGGTCTGAGAAGCCGAGGTTGATGGCTGTTGCTCGGCTCGGCGAAGCGCACTCTCGACACGTTGAAGCAAGTCCAGGCTGCGATCAAACGCTTGGGGGGCACTCTCGTCCCGCGTGCTTGCGACGAATTCTGCGTGGCAATGTTGGCATGCGACAGTGCATCCTAATAGCGATGCTCGAACTTCCACACGTCGGCCACATCGGGGGCACGGGTGTGTGAAGCGAAGATTGCTGTTAGAGGTCATGATAAGATCCTTTGAACCTGTCCAATCCGTGTTAGATGCCGAGATTCTATCCTTGGATGCCGCTTAAGGCAAGCAAAAACACCGCAATGAGCGAGTTTACCGTTTTCGGAAAAGCCATAATAGAGTCGTTGTGCTGCAATTATCGGCAACATCAGCCCCTCCAAAGGGTAGATGCCATTTAGCCTTCGACAAGATCAAATGTAAATTTCGAAGCGAGAAAATTTGACTTCGAGCCTGATCCGCCGCTGGTAATGCAGTGTTCAAAGACTCACGTCTTCCGCCATCATCTTTCGTGATGGTTTGTGCGGAAGCAAGTCCCCAAAGAGACGCCGCTGGGCCACCCCGAGGTTCGCTATGCCATCTAAAAACGTGGGACGCCGCCAATTTAGAAAAATAGTCTTTGGCAAATCGTCAACGAATCTTCGCCTCTGCTAGACGCGGCGAGAGCACCTCGGTAGAGGGGCCTTGCTTCCGTCGCTTGCAGATGCCGCCAATATCTTTTTCAGATATCGGATCAGGTTCGCAAAAAGAGGATGCGAACGAAATAAACGATTGCAACGTCACTTTGCTCTTTTCGTAAGACATGGGGGAAGTATCACCCCAAAAAATTTCGCAAAAGGGTGCTGAGTTTCTAATATCCGCAAATTTCGACGATTGACACTCCGGTGATTCAGCATTAGAGGACAATCCGACTTTTCATCGGCTGCAGGGTGAGATTGAAGGGAGTCTTCGGATCGAGGCGTTTCTAGGCGTCTTCACCCACCAGCGACACGTTGATGTCGCGGCGGGTCCACTGGCTTGTCGATCGTCACGAGATGCCGTTCTGCATCGATCATGCAATCCTGTATTAGAACAGTACCGGTTTGCCTAATTGCCGTCGCAACGGAACAAGTTGACCAGCGTGCATCATCGGATGCGTGCTGATCAGGATGGCCACGTCACCCACAGTGGGGCAGAAACCACGAAATTCCTCTGGAGATTCAGCGTCGAGGTCCTCTTCACTCATTTCGTCAATCGCGTTGAGTGTCGCCGCACGCACCTTGTCCCATAATGCCAGATACTCGTCGCGTCCAAGGAACGCGGATGCGTCATCGCTGTCTGCTTTGTCTTTGGCATGCGCCGCCACAAATTCCTCGGGCAATTTGTAAGCTTTGCCCGGAGCAATACTTTCAAGCAAGCGGACTTCGGACGAAATCAAGTGCCCTGTTTGCCAAGCTATGTGGTTGCAGCCCTCGCTCGGCCGTCGCAGCAATTCAGAATCGTCCAAGTCGCTCATGTAGCCTCGGTAAACCATGTCACAAAACTTCATGGTCGACCGGATCGCGTCTTTTCCCTTCATAGGATTCTCTACCGTAGTTTGAGAGTGAAAATGAGAGCCAAGATTGTAACCCGATGGCGCTGCGTTAGTGCACCCGGCGAGGCCGTTGATTGAAAAGGCGAGTGATTTATCGAGTGATCACCTCACGTCCAGGCAAAGCGTCAGTCGCCACGACGTTTCGTTTCAATGGCTGCTCGCTTCGGAACGAGTGATGTCTACCTTGTTTGAAAAACAGCACTGCTTACCAACCTGGAATCATGATCGGGGCGATCGCGGCAAACACGATCGCTGACAAAACGAGGGCAAGCCCGGTAATGGGTAGAGGAATGTGAGTTTTGCGTTGTAGCCAATTCACGACCTCCACCAATACTGCCAACAACGCGCCGCCGATCGCCGCGCAAATGGAATTTGCGATACTGGTCGTCCAGTTGGCTGGGACCGACGCCATATAGATTGCCACAACCGTAGCGGCCGCAACCGCGGCTTGGAACATCCGTCGATACAGATTCGAATTGCCAGAGGCAACGACCGCGGCGAACCCTGCCGCGATCGGCCAACCGTAAATTCCCTTGCGATCCAACAAGATCGTATTTGATGCGACCGCCTGCATCATCGCAGCAACGACGACTCCCCAAAACACTCGCTGCATCAGCGGCGGACGAAGCTTGCCAACCAGCATGCCGAAGGCCAGACAGCTGATCGTCGTAACCATTCCCGCGATCATCAAATCGTTTCCACGCGGTCGCAGGAATGCCGCCAAGATGCTGGCGATCAGCGTCAACACAAAGATCGTTGACAAACGAAACTGCAGCAACTCGTCGCGTTGAGGATTGGCCAGTGGGCGCGGATGATCTGAATCCGCGACGATCTCATTTGACATTTTTTTGCCTCGTGGTGCTTAAGGATGCCATCTCGATTGTACAGCAGGAGAGCCATCCGATCACAAACTGGCTACCACGTTTGCACAGGCAGTTCCTCTGAAAGTTTTGCGAACGTATTCTTCAATTGCTCCATGAATTCCTTTTTTGGCAATTCAGAATTCAGTTTTTCGCCGACAAAGACGTCACAGAAAAATGGAACCAGTAACGCTTCGCCTTTAGGCAGGGCTTTGCCTAATCCGTGCATGAAAACGGGAGTGATCGGTACGTCGGGATGTCGTTTGGCCAGATGAGCGACTCCGGTTTGAAATGCATCGAGTTTCTCAGGCTCGCCTCGCGTGCCTTCGGGAAACAACAGTACGATCCCGCCTGCGCGGAGCACTTCCGAGATCGGTTCGAGCGGATGTTTTCCGTCGCTGTCACGTTTCGTCTTGGTTCGATCGATCGGCAAAATTCCCACAATTTTGGTTGAGAACCATCGCCTCAGTGGGCGACTCAGGAAATAGTCGCCCGCCGCTACCGGACGCACGTGACGCAACCGGCTGAGCCCAAGAATATTCATCAGTGCAAACACATCCAAGTGGCTGTTGTGGTTCGCAACGATCAGCGCGGGGCCTGTCGTCGGCAACCATTCACGACGCCGGACATTGGTGCCCAACACCACCATCATGATCGGCCGCACAATCAAAGCAAAGAAGAGCGTTCGTAAAACGTGGTTCACGATTCAGTGACTCAGCCATAGGTGTAGTAGACAAAATGGAAAAACAGCGGCGCGGTAAAGATCAGCGAGTCGACTCGGTCTAACACGCCGCCATGCCCTGGAAGGGTTGCACCAAAATCTTTGATGTTTAGGTCTCGTTTGATCGCAGACATGCAAAGATCCCCTGCAAACCCGGCCATCCCAATAATGATGCCGGCGATCATCGAGCGAGCGTAGTCCATGATCGTCAAGTGAGGACCGACAATGAACGCGAAAACAATTGTCGTCGCCACGCCGCCAATCAACCCCGCGTAGGTTTTACCGGGACTGACCGATGGGGCGACTTTCCGCTTGCCCAGTGATTTGCCCCAAAGGTATTGGAAAATGTCATTCAGTTCGGTCAGCAGAACAAGAAACAGCAGCAGTCCTGCGCCGGGATAGTCCATCGCCGCATCGGAAGGAAAAACAGGCCTCACTCGCGGGTCGGCGGTGACTTGAAACGTCAACAGATATGCGACATGGGACAGCGAGAATACAGTGATCATCAATGCCCAGTGCAGCGATCCCGCGGCGCGAAGAAAGCCATCGGTTTGGCCCATCAACAGCATTCGCGTCGGCAGCCAAACGAACATCAACACCGGGATAAATACGATGAACATGCCGTACCAAGCACTCGCGGCGAAGTAGTACTGTGCGATGATCGACAGGTAGGCGTAAAACAGGACTCGGCGATCGGATCGTCGCGTCGGCGTCATCGACAAGAATTCTTTGAGCGCCAAGAAGCTCACAAAAGCGAAGAAGCAGACAGCAGCCGTCGGTGAGACAAACAACGCAGCGGAGAAAAATCCGACGATCACCCACCAAGTGCGTACCCGCTCGCGAAGTTCCGTAAAATCCCGCTCGGGATGTCGCCATTTCAGTACCAGTGACATCACGCTGGCAACAAACAACGAGATGAGAATCGAAGCGATCGCCACTCGTACTTCAAAAGCCAGATTCATGATGTCGTGTTAATTAAGGGGCAAGGGCAAGCACGTTAAAACGGTATCATCAGCCGATCGGTTTGTGTTAGAGAAGATCCTGCCACGACCGAAAGTTTACGGAAGATCTTCTCGAAAAATTGAAATCGAGCCTCGATCGTAACGAGTCCAACGCTGCAAAATTCTCAGCAAGACACCTGTCGAAGGTCAACGCAGAGACGAAAACAAATTCTGCGGAGGGGATTTTACGCCCGCTTATTGCCACTGTGGCAGCGGAATTCGGTATCTTGAGGACGGTACGCTTATTGTCGCCAAGTTTGCGTCGGCTAGTGAGATAGCCGCTACGGACACCACAAACAGCCACCAACTTAACTCACATACGGAATGTATTATGTCAACATCACGTCGTCATTTTCTAAAAACCACCGCTGCTGCGGGATCGATCGCCGCAGTGGCCAGCCCCGCGATTGCCGCCGATTCGGCCAAGAAGCTTCGTCTCGCTGCGATCGGCGTCGGTGGCAGCCGCGGACGATACAACCGCGGCGGAAACATCGCCCGCAATGCAGCAAAGTTTGCCGAAATGGTTGCTGTTTGTGATGTCGATGATTTGCACACCGAGGAATTCAACGAAGCGTTTGGCGGCAAGTTAAATACATATCGTGACTATCGCGAGATGTTGGAAAAAGAGAAGCCAGACGTTGTCACGATCGGCACGCCCGATCATTGGCATGTGCCGATTGCGATTGCCGCGCTTCGTAGCGGAGCGGATGTCTATTGCGAAAAGCCTTTGACCTTGACGATTGACGAAGGCAAACAGATCCGCAAAGTGGTCGAAGAGACCGGTCGTGTTTTTCAAGTTGGGACGCAGCAACGCAGCAGCAAATCGCTGTTCTTGACCGCCGTGGCGATGGTCCACACCGGCATGCTTGGCGAAAACGTAAACGCTTACCTTGCGATCGGCGGTGCACCCGACGAGGGGCCGTTCGAAACCACGGATCCGCCAGAGGATCTCGATTGGAACATGTGGGTCGGTCCGGCGCCCGAAGCAGGCTATTGCGAACAACGCCGCCGCATGTTCCGTTGGTTCTTCGAATACTCTGGCGGCAAGATGACCGATTGGGGTGCACACCATATCGACATCGCTCAGTGGGCGCTGGCGCCCGGCGAAGATGGCCCCGTGAAGGTCGCCGGTTCAGGAAAGTTCACCAAGAACGTGCCTTCGGATTTCAACTGGAATGCATTCTTTGATGGCGATGCTTCGCTACCCAATGGTTACAACACGGCAACCGAGTTCCATATCGATTTGACCTTTGCAAATGGTTCGTTGATGAGCGTCAACAATCACTACAAACGCGAAGGTGACAACGTCGACTTTCAAAACGGGATCTTGTTCGAAGGCGACAAGGGACGCATCTTTGTCAATCGCGGCAAGCTAGAAGGACGCCCCGTGGATCAGATGTCGGACGAAGACCGCGAGAAACTCGACGAAAAAATTGTCGAACTGTGCCATGGCAAGAAGCCGGGCAATCATATGGGCAACTTCTTTGACTGTATCGAAGACCGAAGCAAACCGATTTCGGACGTCTGGTCTCATCACCGCACGATGACCTCGTGCCATCTATGCAATATCGCGTTGATGCTGGGCCGTGAACTGAAGTGGGATCCAAAATCCGAGCAATTCATCGACGACGAACAAGCCAACGCGTTGATGACCCGAAAATCACGCGACGGATTTGCTTGAGCTTGCCTGCCGGCCAATCAAAAAAACACGGCGACGCATGATAACGTCGCCGTGTAAAAGCGAGTGTCTTGTGATAGAGCTGAATTTGCTTTGCCGAGCTTTTTTCTTCTTTGCCGCGGGTTTCGCTTCACTCGCGGTGTTGTTGGGATTTATCGAAGGCCAATTGGCGGCACTATCATAAGCCGCAAGTTACGGCGTTTTGACGAAGACAATTAATTCTGGCGGAACCCAACAATCTTCGAGGGGTTTCATTGCAGTATGACTGTCCCCATCCTAGATTCGCAGGTACCGAAGATGACTTTACCAAAACTAAAAGCAGATAACCGTATCACACCCCGATCGAATGTTCGTTTTGTCTGGAAACGGGCAACGGGACTCGTTCTACTGGCTGGCGCCCTGACGCTTCCGACCCTTCAGCCCTCGTTTGCGGAGCCTATTCAGGATCAAGAAAACGCCGAGCAAGAGCGGGGCCGCCGTGGTCGCGAGGGTGGTCGACGCGAAGGCGACCAACGAGGACCTCGCGACCGTGGTCCTGAAGGTCGCGGCCCCGAAGGTCGTGGTGCTCGCGATCGCGGAATGGAGGGTGCCGAAATGATGAGACGGATGCCCATTATCGCTGCATTGGATGCCGATCGCGACGGAAAGATTTCGAAAGACGAGATCGAGAACGCCGCGGTAGCACTGCGGAAACTGGATAAGAATGACGATGGTTCGTTGACGTTTGACGAGCTTCGTCCGCAAGGTGATTTCGCGGGCCGCCCTCGTGATGGTGAAAATGGCGAACGTGGCCCCCGTCGTGGTGAAGGCGGCGGCATGATACCACGCGAGGCGATGGAGAATCCTCAGCAATTCGCGCGGATGTTGTTTGAACGACGCGATGCAAATTCCGACGACAAACTGACTGGAGACGAAATTCCCGAACCGATGCAAGATCGCATGAGAGGAATCGACACGAACAACGACGACGCGATTTCACGCGAAGAGTTGGTGACAGCAATGCAACGTTTCGGTGAAGCGGGACGAGGCGGCGGCCGCGAAAACATGCGAGGCAAGGGACGCCCCGATGCCGAAGAGGGCGGCAGAACTCCGAAACGCCCCCCTTCGAATTCGGATTCCGAATAACACCAGGATCGTCGCAAAATCGCACGACGTCGACTTGATTTCCAAGTCGACGTTTTTTGTTGCCTTGCCAACGGCTCCGCGGAGAATCGCGACACATCGGGGAGTGCCGCGTCATTCACGCCACACCGTCCTAACGGGCGACCTTGGCCATTGCGGCACGTGCAACCGCGACACAATCACGGATCTCCGCTAGCGGATTTTGAGGATTCTCTTCGTACTCGAGCGAAATGGCACCGTTGCTCGGAAAGCCGACTTCGCTGAGGGCAAAGAACACACCCTCGACATCAAGATGCCCCTGGCCCAAGATGACTCCCTCGGTTTTCTGTTTCATCTCGGCGAAATCCTTTAAGTGGATTCCATACAATCGTCCCTTCAATGAACGAATGACATCCGTCGCATTTTCACCCGATCGAATGTAGTGTCCCAAGTCGGCACACGCTCCGATCCGTTTGTCGTGTCCTTCGATGGCACGAAGCACATCGACGACTTTGTTGTATCGATGGCCGGGACCATGGTTGTGAATGGCAATCCGTATATCAAACTCCTTGACTAAATCGTCAAGATTGTCGAACGATTCCGGGCCTGGATCGGCGGTGATGGTGGGGATCGCAAGCGCTTTGGCAAATTCAAAAATCTTTCGGTTGGCCGCTTCATTGCCGCCAAATCGATTGACACCGTGAGCCGAGATGGAAAGTCCCAATTCGGCGACCTTGGCTTTCATCTTTGCGATGTCATCTGCCGAGGCCCCCGTCGACAGCATGCCAGAGTAGAATTCGACTTGATCAAAGCCGAGATCCTTTGCGTGACGAAGCGCCTCGTCCACCTTGTAACCGCGAAGCGAGTAAAGCTGGATGCCCAACTGCGCGCGATCCGCTGTGGCGGCCATGGCCGTTGATGGCAGCGTCGCGGCTGCAGCCGCAGTAGCTGTTGCAGCCGCGAGGAAACCACGGCGTGAAAGAGTGGATGAAGTCATAGGTAAACGTGCTCCAATACAGAACGGTGGGAGGAAAGGTTGGGGATACGGGCCCGATCATAGCACACCCTACTTTCGACAGGGCGCAGTGACTGATTATCATACATCTCCGATGCAACCAGCAAACGCGAGTACCGTCACTTTGGAACCGGATGGACAACGATGTCGAACAACCCTTTCCCACCCAATCCCTACAGTCCCAATCCACATGCTGCGGGGAATTTTCAAGGCTCGGGAAACGCTGCAAATGTCGCGGACGCCGTTAGCGCGCCTGCAATATCATTGATCGTGGTCTCGCTGATCTGCATCGTATGCGTGCTGATCGCACTGGGCGCGGACGCATTCCTGGTGTTTAGTGGCATCGCCGAACGGATGCGGGAAAACAATGCGGGGATTGACAAAGAAACCCAAATCACGATCCGTGTGATCGGGGCCTTGGTGATCTTTGCGATCAACAGTGTTATCCTGTTTGCCGCGATCCGAATGAAGTCGTTACGAAGCTACCCGCTAGCGTTGACGGGGGCGATATTGGCTGCCATCCCTTGCATTAGCCCCTGCTATTTCATCGGCATTCCGTTTGGAATCTGGGCGATCGTCGTGCTGATGCGTCCCGAGGTCAAGCAAGCGTTTCACTAACTCCGTCGTCAGCAGAAAAATGACAGCGACAAGACCCCCTCTTGTCGCTGTCAATTGGAATGGTCGTAAGACGAATAAGCGGTCCATCGACGAACCCCATCGACGAACCAAGAGTCGGATTGGCTTAGCTTGGTTTGTGGTGGCTGTGACACTTCATCACCCATTGCAGCCAAGGGGCTAACGATCGGCACACGGACCGAGGCGGCGACAAACACGATACAGGCAATCTGGAAAATCTTCTTTTGTGACAAAAGCTGGACAGTCTTGTTGAGCAAACCCAATCGACGGAAAAGCAAATGACCCGAACACGGATCATTTGCAACGCGATTAGATGAACTGTCGCCGCACCCCGCCGCCTGAAACCGACGACCTGCGGTGGAAAAAATTCATGTTTTCGCAAGTAACGAGGTCAACCAAGTCGCAAGTCAGGCTAAATTAGCGTTGCGATGGATTCACATATCAGCGACGCAGCAATTACGCATTGTGATTGGCCGCCGTCCGCCAAGCATGGTCAAAGGTGGCAAAAGTTTTCAACGTTGATGTTGGCGGGATGGCAAACTGATTCCGCGTTGTGCTAGGATAGCATTCTACGTTTTACCTCTTTTCAAATTTAGTGATATCGTGAACCTTGGCAATTGTCAGCCACTGGGGCATTTGTGCGGATCATCCGAGCGACGGAGTCCTTTTGACAAAAAATCTCAGACGCGTGATCGTGCGAGTGATTGTGTCAAACACAGGCAAAGTTCATAATGTGGGGCGGTACGACGTCCCTTGCAAATCGACTCGCAATGAATTCTTTCGAAAACACTAGCTATGACGGTCCCGTTGGCGACTTAGTCCATCGTTTGACTCAGTCCTTTATCAGCGAACATTCGCGTCCACCACAGTGGATCGTCGCGGCGCCTGGGCGAGTGAATTTGATTGGTGAACACATCGATTACAACGATGGCTATGTGCTGCCGATGGCGATCGAACGTTACGTCGCGATCGCAGCGGCTCCGCGTGAGGACGAAGATTCACGAGTGGCGTCGATTCGCAGCGTCAACTTGAACGAACGTGATCAGATCGATTTGAATGATCTGCCCAAGCCTTCGTTGCCACCGAAATGGACTGGCTATATGGGAGGCGTTTTCGCTGGATTCCAAGACCGGGTCGGAGCCGAGACATTCAGTCAAATACCGGCGATGGATGTTTTATTCGAGTCGAACGTTCCGATCGGCGGTGGTCTTAGCAGCAGTGCGGCACTCGAAGTCGCGACCGCCACGCTGTTGGAAGTCGTTTCGGGAGTCACGTTGGGACTCGAAGAAAAAGCATTGCTATGCCAACAAGCCGAGCATGATTATGCAGGTGTTCCCTGCGGAATCATGGACCAATTCAGCAGTGTCTTTGGAAAAGAAAACGCATTCATGTTGCTAGATTGTCGCTCGCAACAAATCCGCGACGTGCCCTTCGATTCGGACCATGTTTCGATCTTGATCACCAACAGCAACGTCAAGCATGAATTGAGTGGTGGTGAGTATGGACTGCGACGTGCCCAGTGCGATGCCGCCCTTAAAAAGATCGGGGTGACGTCATGGCGAGACGTCACGTCCGATGATCTGCAATCCAAAAGAGCATCACTGAGCGACGTCGAATACTCGCGTGCTTGTCATGTCGTATCCGAGATCGAGCGTACGCGGAAGGCGGCGGTCGCAATCGAGTCAGGGCAATGGGAAACACTCGGCGAATTGATGTACGCCAGCCACCATTCGCTGCAACATGATTACGAAGTCAGTTGTCGCGAGTTAGACCTGTTGGTCGAATTGGCGCGAGGAGTTGGCCGCTCCGGTGGCGTCTATGGATCACGGATGACCGGGGGTGGTTTCGGAGGCTGCACTGTCACGTTGGTTGAATCGGATAAGGCGGTCGAGGTCAGCGACCACATTCAAAATCAGTACAAAAAACAAAGTGGCATCGATGCTCATCTTTTCGCAAGTTTGCCAGCGAAAGGTGCACATGTCATACCACGTTGACTAAGTGAGTGAGCAGGCAATTGCTTTCGATCGCTAAGAGAAACTCGCATTGCTTATTCGCTTTTTCAGCAATCAAAACCTCAGCGTTATTTTGACCGACCCGGTTAATGTCATCGCTGAATCGCAATTTCTTGGCCACGCCTCGGTACTCAATTCGAACAGCAGGTGGCTTGTAGGAATCGCGAAGAAAAGCAGTTTTACACTTTCCGACGCAACACGGACGCTGCGTTGAACTTTCAATGAGAACGAGGCATCGGTGGGCGCAATCACGATTTTTTGGTTTCTGTTCTTCACGTCGCTTGTCGGTGTTTTGACTTGGTGGATCACACGCCGCGATGACCACGCGAGCAGTTCGGGCTACTTTCTTGGCGGTCGCTCGCTAACGTTTCCGTTGATCGCCGGATCGTTGTTACTAACGAACCTGTCGACCGAGCAAATGGTCGGCCTCAACGGCGCTGCTTTTACCGACGGTTTGTGCGTGATGGTATGGGAAGTCGTCGCCGTGGTGGCACTCGTTTTCATGGCCTGGTTCTTCTTGCCGCGTTTTTTGAAAAGTGGCGTGGCAACGGTGCCGCAATATCTCGAGATTCGTTTTGACCATCAAACCCAAGTCATCACGAACATTATTTTCTTGGTGGCTTATGTTGGCATTTTGTTGCCGATCATTTTGTACACCGGCGCCCGTGGGATGCTGGACATCCTGGATGTGACAAGTTTGCTCGGGTCGTTGCCAGAACGACTGAACATGGATCCCGAGACGTTTGCCTTGGTGTTGATCGTGTGGATGGTGGGAATCATCGGATCGATCTATGCATTGTTTGGAGGGCTGCGAACGGTTGCCGTCTCGGACACACTCAATGGAATTGGACTGCTCGTTGGCGGATTGCTGATCACCTACTACGCGTTAAACGCATTGAGTGGGGGCGAAGGCGTTGCCGCGGGGGCCGACTTGCTCTGGAAAGAGCAAGAGGACCGTTTCAATTCCGTCGGCAGCAATCAATCGTCGGTCCCGTTCGGTTCGATCTTTGCCGGTATCTTTTTGTTGAATTTGTTTTACTGGACCACCAACCAACAAATTATTCAGCGAACCTTTGGAGCGAGCAGTTTGGCCGAAGGTCAAAAGGGCGTGCTGTTGACCGGCGCGTTCAAGTTGCTCGGACCGCTGTACCTCGTCATCCCCGGCATGATCGCGTATTCGATGTTTGCCGGCGACGACATCAAAGCCGACAAAGCGTATGGATTGCTCGTCAATCGCGTGTTGCCAGGACCGTTGACCGGATTCTTTGCTGCCGCGATGATTGGGGCAATTCTGAGTAGCTTTAACTCGGCACTCAATAGTGCGTGTACGCTGTTTAGTTTGGGACTATACAAAAGTGCCAAGCCGAATGCGTCGGAACAGAGCGTGGTTCGCTCGGGCAAATGGTTTGGCTGGATCGTCGCCGTGGTAGCGATGACGATTGCACCGCTGTTGGCTCAAACGACCAGCATTTTTGGTTACCTGCAAAAAATGAATGGGATGTATTTCATTCCAATTTTCGCAGTCGTCATCGTCGGAATGTTGACTCGCCGCGTGCCGCCGATTGCGGCCAAAATTGGTTTGGTCACCGGTTTTGTGGTGATCGCGGTCGGTTACTTCGTCAGCCCGTTTGATGCGATCGTCGCCTCGGTTCACGACTTTCACTTCCTCGGGATGGTGTTCGCCTGGCTCGTGATTTTGATGTTAGTGATTGGCGAAGTCCGCCCTCGTGAAACCGAGTTTATTCAAGAGGACGCCAAAGCGGTCGACATGACGCCTTGGCGATTGGCCACCCCGGCCGGCATTGCGCTGATTGTCATCGTAATCGCGATCTATGTCTCCTTCGCTGACTTTAGCGTGCTGACACCGAAAACCTAGTGCGTTGTCCATGGTTTAACTGGGTAGGGGAAGTCGCCAGACTTCCCTGGATGGCGAGGAGTGCTGTGAGTCGGACGATTTCACCCGAATGGTAATCGTTGACGTCGATTGGATGCCATCGCGGCGGTCTTGAATTACAATCAACGTCAACTTACCCACCTACTGCGTCCGCAAAATCTCGCTCCCCTCGCAACATTGCACAAATAGGCATCAAAATGAAATTGCGATCGACACTGCTGCTGTGTTTATCCCTGCTGGGTCTATTACTGGGTACCAGGACGTCCGAAGCTCACGTATCGGTCGACGATTTTGATTCGATCAAACTCTACACGCTGAAAAACGAAGCGGGGATGACCGTCAAAATCACCAACTATGGTGCCATCATTACGTCGATCATCGTCCCCGATCGTGACGGAAAGATGGGTGACGTCGTACTTGGATACAACCGCGTCGAAGATTACATCAACGCCGTGGACAAGCCCTACTTTGGCGCTATCGTCGGACGTTACGGGAACCGCATCGCCAAAGGTAAATTCACGATCGATGGCGAAACCTATACACTTGCCACAAACAATGGCGAAAACCATTTACACGGCGGCGTGATTGGGTTCGACAAAGTCGTCTGGGATGCCAAACCGCTTGAAGGCGATGGATGGTCGGGTTTGGAATTGACCTACACCGCCAAGGACATGGAGGAAGGTTATCCAGGCAATTTGAATTTGAAAGTGACCTACAAATTGACCAAGACCAATGAATTGGTGGTCGACTATTTTGCGACGACCGACAAGAAAACGCCTGTCAACGTCACGCAGCATACCTATTTCAATCTTGCTGGCGAAGGCAATGGCACGATCTTGGATCACGAACTGATGATCAACGCCAAGCAGTTCACGCCTGTCGACGAAGGCTTGATTCCGACAGGCGAACTGCGCGACGTTGCCGGAACCCCGCTGGATTTCAGGTCGCCAAAGCCGATCGGACGCGATGTTGATAAAGACAATGAACAGTTGAAGTTTGGACTCGGTTACGACCACAACTTTGTCTTAGACAAATCCGACAACGAAAATGCGATGACTTTGGCAGCACGTGTGAAAGATCCAAAATCAGGTCGCGTGCTCGAAGTTCACACCACCGAACCAGGGATTCAGTTTTACGGCGGCAATTTTTTGGATGGCCGTTTGCGGGGCAAGTCCGGCAAACCCTATGTGCACCGTGGCGGCTTCTGTTTGGAAACCCAGCACTTTCCTGACAGCCCAAATCAACCGAACTTCCCCTCCACCATCCTCGACCCAGACGAAGAATACCGAACCACCACGACGTTCAAGTTCTCGGCGGAATAGGCCTCCCGACCAATGTCCTGGTGCCTGTGCGGTTTCAGCTCCTTGGCTTCCCCTCCCCCTGCTTGATCCTTCCTTCCAACCTTCAGCGAAGCGGTTCGCTCGTGAATCCTACCATGACACATTCTCTCCGTCGTATCCTGGTGCTCGCAACAAAGGCATCCCTTTTTTCCACCTTGCTACTATTCGGCGTCGTACCTGTCGCGGCTGCTGAATCGGATCGTTCACGTCCGAATGTGTTGATGATTGCGATCGACGACCTGAACGATTGGGTGGAACCGCTCGGAGGCCACCCGGACGTCAAAACGCCTGCGATCGCGCGGTTGGCCAAGCGGGCGGTCACGTTTACCAACGCTCACTGCCAAGCACCGCTGTGTAACCCCAGCCGGACATCGATCATGACTGGGTTGCGACCGACAACCACGGGGGTTTATGGATTGACGCCCTGGTTTCGCGCGCTTCCCGAGTTCAAATCGCGAACGACGCTGCTGCAGCATTTTCACAACCACGGTTATCAAACGTTGATCGGTGGCAAGATCTACCACAACATTTACGGCCGCAATCAAACCCATCCGCAAGAATGTGATGTGTGGGGCCCCGCATCGTCAATCGGCGTCAAACCGCCGAAAAAGTTGATCCCTCCTACACCCAATGGCAATCATAAGTTAATGGATTGGGGGACGTTCCCGCACCGTGATGAAGACAAAGGCGATTGGCAGGTGGCGTCGTGGGCCGTGGACCAAATCGAATCGATGCAGGATGAGAAACCGTTCTTTTTGGCCGCCGGTTTCTTTTGCCGCATGTGCCTTGTTATGCAACCCAGAAATGGTTCGACCTCTATCCCGAAGACACGCTGAGCATGCCTCCGATGCCGGCGGGTGATCGCAGCGACACACCTAAGTCGTCGTGGTACATTCATTGGCAACTTCCGGAGCCGCGCACCGATTGGCTCGAAGCGAACGATCAAGTGCGTCCGCTGGTCCGCGCTTACCTTGCATCGATTAGCTTCGTCGACAGCCAAGTAGGCCGCATTCTTAATGCGTTGGAGAAGTCACCCTATGCGGACAACACGATCGTCGTGCTTTGGAGCGATCATGGTTACCACTTGGGCGAAAAGGCGATCTCCGGGAAAAACTCGTTGTGGGAAAGATCGACGCGTGTGCCGCTGTTGTTTGCCGGTCCTGGAATCCTTGCGGACGTCAAGTGCAATCAGCCCGCCGAACTGTTGGACATGTATCCGACGCTCGCCGCATTGGCCGGTTTGCCGGCTCCTGATGGTGTCGAAGGCATCAGTCTGAAACCACAACTCCTCGATCCCACCACTGCTCGGGATCGTCCGGCCATCTGTACTCACAACAAGGGAAATCACAGCGTTTGTGACGCGCGATGGCGGTACATCCGTTACCTGGATGGGGGCGAGGAACTTTACGATCACAACACCGACCCCAACGAATTTGACAATCTCATTGCTGACGGCAAAGATCGATCGCAGTTTGCCGACGTGATCAATCGGTTAAGCCAATGGTTGCCCAAACAAGAGCGAGGGCTCGCCAAAGGCAGTTCGCAGCGCATTTTGGAAAAACGGGCGGACGGCGTTTATTGGGAAAACAAGAAAATCGATCCGTCCCAAGCGCCCCAGTGAGAATGGTGTTGTAAGGACGTTCGCTAATATAAATTTCCTCGTTTTCGTCCGGACTGCACGGGCATGTTGATTTAGTGAGCCGCACCACCTGGGCGGCTAGGCTCTGCCTGAACAGTGGTTTCTCGCTTCGCGAGAGCGGCTTTTTCCCACAATTTTCGCGGAGCGAAAAGCGACTTTGAGCTGTTTTCAGACAGAGCCTGGGGACCAGTGTATGCCTCGATGCCGTATCACCCTCGGCTCCGCCTTGTGACTTGCATTTCGATCGAATCAACAGCCCCAAAGCCACCTCATCACGCCAAGTAAAACGTTCAAATTTGGGCCGATCGGCCGATGAAATGGCGCAGTCGGTCTACGACTTTCTTTTTGCTATCGCGGCTGACTGCACCGTCGTGAAACTTCGCACGCCGCACGCTCACCTGTCAAACTCTAGCGGTTATGCCGGATGTGCTTGTCGGTCTGGCATCTTGCCCCACCGGAATGCGACTTTCACAGGCTCCTGATGTAGCGGTTATCCGATCTAATCCTCGAAGTCTCATCGTAGCGATTCCGCTGATCGCTACGAAACAGAGTGACCGCCTCTTCCCATGCGGGTCTACTTCGACACTAAGACGGTTCAATCGATATGCAAGTGACACACTCTTCTTTACGGCTCGGCCCAAATCGCTATCGATCCGCTTCGACGAGAGTCGTGGTACTCGTGTTGGGTTGCGTCTTATCCGCACTGGTGATTGCCGACGTGTCGTTGATGAGCCGACAAACGAAACCGTCATTGCCAGCGGAAGTCCAGAGCCATGTTTCCAATCCGGCGGTTGCCAACATCGGCACCCCAGCAGTACCAGCGAAGTCGCGACTGTCTAAAAACGCGCAACCGCGTGAAAAGAACGTGTGCGATGCGACGTGTGACGCGGTGGCAAAACGCGAAGCCGTGAACGAACGCAGTGTCGCTGCAAACGCGTCTGAATCCCGTCTCGAAAATCAAGCGGAATCAATTGGCAACGAAGCATCCGAAGAAAACGCTGATGTGACTCGCAAGAAAGCCTCTTTCGTGTTCAACCGAACCAACGTTGCGGTGGGGGAATCATCCGATGATTCGCGGCGTGCGATCCCTGCCAAATTTGCGACCCATCCGTTGAATAGTCGCAACGTGACTCAGGTTTCCAATTCCGAACCGCCGTTGTTGCCGGTT
>NZ_ANOG01000314.1 GCF_000346295.1 Rhodopirellula maiorica SM1
ACGAATCATCATGGCTGGCCGTGGCAGACGGACGGCGAGTCGCCTCCCTCTCATCTGGCGATCGATCCACCGCGGATTACCGTTGTCACGCCGAGTTACAACCAGGGCGATTTCCTTGAGCAAACAATCCGCTCGGTACTGCTGCAAAACTATCCGAATCTGCAGTACATCGTGGTCGATGGGGGCAGCACCGACCAAAGTCACGCCATCTTGGATCAGTACCGCGACCATCTCTCGGCACTCATTCGCGAACCCGATGAGGGACAATCCGACGCGATCGCAAAGGGACTCGCTCTCGCCGAAGGCGAATTCTTTAACTGGATCAACTCGGATGACCTGCTGATGCCCGGCACGCTTTGGGAAGTTGCCTCACGCTGCCCCCCCGCCGCTGACCTGTACACGTTCTCGGTCGAAGTGTTTGGAGACGACGTGCACCCGTATCTGATGCACAACCGCAACTTGTCTGCCACGGCGATGCTGCGTGCGGACCGCTACTCCTTTAGCCAACCCGGACTTTGGTTTCGCACAAAGTATGTTCAAGATTGCGGCGGAATTGACCGTAACTTGAACTATGGCTTTGATTGGGATCTACTGGTTCGCTATCTCGCCAAGCACCCTCGCGTCCACTATTCGGCGAGCGTCGGCGCCCGTTTCCGGCTCCATGAAGAGTCAAAAACGGTCGTCGAGTTCGGCAAAGACGACGAGGATGCCAATCGCTTCCTGCAAGAATCTGGACGGATCCGTGACAAATTGGAAGCGTCACTTAGCACGTCGCTGGCGAACGCGTCGCGATTGGGGCGATTGCGAGCCCCGTGGAACGATTGGCTCGTCAAAAATCTTGACGACCGAGATTCGTCTCCTTTGGTTTCCGCCAGCAAAATTGGCTGGCGTGCCCTCAAGCAGCCTCGCGTGACGTTCACATGGCGAACCGCGGGAACGATCCTTCGCTTGCTGTCGCGTTACGTTCGTCCGAAATCCTCAATCGGACAACGTGCTATGACACACCACTAACCCAGGCGACTGTCGTTCCGAGTCTCAGCTTGCGTCGCGGCCAAAATCACAAAGTCTCAAAATTTGTTACGATGTCGCTCGCGGTGCGTTACATCGAGCGTTCGACGACGCTTGGTACGGTACACGTCCGCGCCCTCGCCTACGTTTTTCCACGAGTCATAATCGATGCCAAAAACAACTCTCGCTTTGCTCCGGTCTCCCCTCGCTCGCTCGGTCCGACTTCTCCCCCTGCTTGCCTGCATCGCGGTTGCGTTAAGCGTACTGAGTTGCCCCTATGCCGCGATGGGGCAAGATTCATCCACCGCACAAGAAGAGACGATCCGCGAAACCACGGCTGAGAATACCGCTGGAGAGCCGGGCAAGATTGCGACGAATGAAGATCCTGTTGCGGAAGAATCCAGCGACAGCGAAAATGCGACCTGGATGCAGCGAATCGACACCGCGTTTGGAAAGTATGTCGTCGACAACGCTGCGGCCGTCATCTTTTACGATTTTGGCACAAAGGATCGGTTTGGCGTCAGCATTCCCTTTGTCGTGGTTTGGCTTTTTGCCGGCGGCGTCTTTTTGACGTTGCGGATGCGTTTTATTAACCTCCGCGCTTTTCGCCACGCCATCGACCTGATTCGCGGCATCTACGACACCCCCGATGAACCAGGCGAAGTGACTCATTTTCAGGCGCTCGCCGCAGCACTTTCAGCCACGGTCGGACTCGGCAATATCGCGGGGGTCGCGATCGCGATCGGAACCGGCGGTCCGGGGGCAACCGTGTGGATCATCCTGGTCGGCATCCTTGGAATGACCGCCAAGTTCACCGAATGCACGCTCGGTCAACTCTATCGCGTCACCGACGAGGATGGACACGTCCTAGGCGGCCCGATGAGATACTTACGCTATGGATTGAAGGACATCGGATTACCTGGGCTCGGCCGCGTGTTGGCGGTGGTTTTCGCGGTGCTATGCATTGGCGCGAGCTTCGGCGGCGGAAACTCTTTCCAAGTTGGTCAATCGCTCGAAGTGATCCAGGATGACATCCATATTCTGCAGGATCACCCTTGGATCTATGGACTGATCATGGCAGTCGCTGTAGGCATCGTGATCATCGGCGGCATCAAAAGTATCGCCGCCGTTGCAGGCAAGATTGTGCCGATCATGTGCACTGCCTATGTGATCGCAGCGCTTTACATCCTGGCGCTCAACGCGACCGAGGTCCCCGCCGCGATCAGCACGATTGTCAGCGAAGCGTTTTCGCTGAAAGCGGGGTACGGCGCCTTCCTTGGCGTGCTCGTCATCGGTATCAAACGAGCCGTATTCAGCAACGAAGCAGGGATCGGATCGGCCGCCATCGCTCACTCCGCCGCCAAGACCGACGAACCGGTCAGCGAAGGAATCGTGGCTCTGCTGGAACCCTTCATCGATACCGTCATGGTCTGCACCATCACTGCACTGGTGGTTGTCGTCACCGGCGTTTACGCCGCCCCCAACATGCAAGACGTGATCGCGAGCGATCAAGGAGCCCGACTGACACTCGAAGCCTTTGTCGTCGGGGGCCATGAATGGTTCCGCTACGTTTTGTTTGCGGCGGTCGTGCTGTTTGCTTACTCAACCTGTATTAGCTGGTCGTACTATGGCGAACGAAGCTGGGTTCAATTGTTTGGCGTTCGCACTTCGATCATCTACAAGCTACTCTTTCTAACATTCACGGTCCTCGGCTCGATCGTCACACGAGGCAACATTCTCGCGTTCAGCGATTTGATGATTCTAGGCATGAGCTTTCCCAACCTGCTGGGCGTCTTCCTACTGAGCGGCGTGGTCAAACGCCAACTTGATTCGTATTGGAAGAAGTATCAAAACGGCGAGTTTCCGAGAATGAAATAAACGGACTGCGGAAGGATCGCTCATGAATCGCGTTTGCATTATCAACGTCGTGGGATTGACGCCCGATCTGCTGCGGCACGCACCGAACGTCGCGGCGATCGGAACGTCATCCGCCTGGAAAAGTCCGCTGCCCGCGGTCACGGCGACCTCGCAAGCGACGATGTTGACGGGACTTGCCCCACGTGACCATGGCATCGTGGGCAACGGCTGGTATTACCGAGACACTCAAGAGGTGCGGTTTTGGCAACAAGCCAACTCGCTGGTCCAAGGTCCAAAGTTCTACGACGGCGTCGAAACCGCAAAGATGTTCTGGTGGTTCAACCAGTCATCGGGAGTTCGCTACAGTGCAACACCGAAACCGCACTACGGATGCGATGGATCCAAAATCTTTGACATCCTGGACCATACCGAGTGCGACCTGACGGCAAAGCTCGGCCCGTTCCCGTTCTTTACGTTTTGGGGACCCAATGCGGGACTGCCTTGCACACGCTGGATTGCCGATGCCACGGCGCTGGTGATGCGAGAGAAGCAGCCTGAATTGACGATGGTCTATCTGCCGCACCTGGATTACGATTTCCAGCGGTACCCGGACCACGACTCGCAACGTGTTCGCGAAGTCGACGAATGTGCAAAAACCGTGATCGACGCCGCCGCCGCGATCGATGCGCAAGTGGTGGTTGTTTCCGAGTACGGATTAGTTCCGGTGGACCAGCCGGTGATGATCAATCGCGAACTACGCTCCGAAGGCTGGCTCGGCGTTCGCAACGGACCGTTTGGCGAAATGATGATCCCGGGCGAATGCGACGCGTTCGCAGTTTGCGATCATCAACTGGCTCACGTCTACGTCGCACGTCCCGAGTTGATTCCAAATGTCAAAGCCAAACTGGAATCGGTCCCCGGGATCGATCGCGTCGTCGATCCGGCTGAAATCGAACTCGATCACCCTCGCAGCGGCGAGTTGATCGCACTGGCAAAACCCAATGCATGGTTTGCGTATTACTATTGGCTCGACGACCGCGACGCCCCCGATTTTGCTCGCACCGTCGACATTCATCGCAAACCGGGCTACGACCCCTGCGAATTATTTATGACGTCCAAGTTTCGCGCGATCCGTAAACTGATGCGAAAAAAGCTTGGCTTGCGTTACTCGATGGACGTGATTCCGCTGGATGCAACACTGGTGCGCGGCAGCCACGGGCTGTACCCACCCGCAGAAAAAGGCCCGCTGATCGTCGGCCCTGGCGAATTACCCAGTGACATGCGAATGTTCCCGAGTTACGTCAATCAGCTGCGTCGCGGATAGAGCGACGTTGAGTTCGTTGACGCTGCTGTGCCGGATCTTCGCTCCGCTGCGATCCGGCCTACAAATATGATCCGGCCTACCGCTAAACCGTCGGCGCCTCGACGGGAAAATGCTCGTCGACGATCCGGTAAAACTCTTCGGGCGTCGACACATTGGCAACCCCCGAGCGGAAATGACGTGCTCCGGGTTTTCCTTGGGCATAACAACAGGCGTACTTTCGCATCAGCACCGTGCCCTTCTCTTCGCCAAACCGATCGACCACCAATTGATAGTGTTTGAGCATCACGTCGCGTTGCTCGGCCATCGTGGGTTCGGCCGGAATCGGTTCACCCCGCAGCGCCGCGGCGGCTTGCGAAAACAACCACGGTCGCCCGAGACAAGCTCGTGCGATCATCACGCCGTCAACGTTGTATTTTTCAAACGCCGCCACGACCTTTTCGGCCGAATCGAGGTCTCCGTTTCCAATCAGCGGGATCGATTTGAGACGACTTTTGATTTCGCTGATCGTTTCCCAATCCGCATTGCCGCGAAACATGTCTTGCGCGGTCCGGCCGTGGACCGTCAGCGCGGCCGCCCCCGCTTCCTCGACCACCTTGGCAACATCGTTGCAGTTCACGTTGTCGCGCGTACAACCAAGGCGAATCTTGGCGGTGACCGGAGTCGGACTGCACGCTTTCACCAAATGGCTGATGATATCAAACATCCGACGTGGATCACGCAGCAGGTAGCTACCGCTGTGAGCCTTCTGCGTCACTTGGCGAACGGGACAACCGAAGTTGATATCCACCACGCTGACTCGATACTCTTCGGCCAATCGCTTGCCAACCTTGGCCATCGTTTCGGGATCGTTGTCCCAGATTTGGACCGCCAACGGACGCGGCTCTTCGGCCACGCCCCATAGTCGGTCGGGATGCTCGGCTTCGTTTTCATCCATCCACACGAAACCGCGAGCATTAACCATTTCGGTGGCCAACAGACCTGCGCCGCCAAAATCGCGAACGATTTGACGGAACGCAGCATTCGTGAATCCCGCCATCGGAGCTTGCAAAATAGGCGGATCGATGACGAGATCACCGATTTTTAACGGAGCAACCATAAACGTCGAGCGTTGAGGAAAGGGAGTCGCGAAACCGAGCAAGGACGCAATATCCTCGCTCTCTCAACCTCCACTTTACAAAGATATCGCTGCGAAGCGAATCGCCCCGCACAAATCTGCTAAACGCGAGGGGACAGCCGAACTCTCCTCCCTCAACTTACTGAGCTTGCTCGCCCCTTAGAACGACTTCGACCAGCTGGCGATAAAGGCGTAGTCGGTTTCAAGCTGGATTCCGTTCAGGTCCTGGCTAATCGTGGGCACAAACTCCGCGTTGAGATAGTGCCCGTTGTACAGATACTGAGCCCCCAGACCGAGGTTGTACCAGTAACCACCACGGAACTGCTCGACATTGGTGCTGATCAACGTGCCATTGGCGGCCGGATCCTGCCCATCGTACTCGGTCCGCCACAGGTGCTCACCCCGCAGCGAGACCGAAAGATTGTCGGTCAACAGCACGCTGGTCCAACTGTTAAAGCGAAATTCATCGCCGACGCTGTAGCCGCGATAGTTCTTTCCGATTGGTAGATCGGTTTGAAATTGAGCTCCCCAGCTGTACCAGTCGTGAAAGCGACGGTAGGTCAATCCGGGACGTGCATTGAAGGTACCGCTGCCTAAACGCATCGGGTACGGCAATGCCGTCGGCGATCCGGTCGGAGTCGAGGATTCGCGAAAGATATCGCCGGTGGGAACCGAACAACCGAGGTTGAAAATCCAATCTTGGCATTCATCACTGTAAACTCTCAGCAAGGCACCAAACGCCGTGTCACCGAAGCCACTGTTATGAGTGGTAAAATCGGTATAGTTTGATCGCGTGTGGTCCATCGTGATGCTGGGCAGCATCGCCATCGTGT
>NZ_ANOG01000315.1 GCF_000346295.1 Rhodopirellula maiorica SM1
CGTATCAGCTTCGAAAATGACGTCGTACATCGTTTGACGCCACGGCGGCGCGTCAGGCCGCTGGGTCATTCGTCGCTGCAACGTTTTCTGCTGTGCCCGTTGATCACGCTTGGAAGTCATGGGGTCAGATGGAGGAGTCGCCATGACCTTGTTTGCATCGGTAGAAGAAAAGAATCAAATTCGCCGGGTTCCTATCGTAGCCTAACTAGGTCAACTTCTCGATTCCAGGAACAGCAAATCCGCGTGGTGCACCTGGACCCTTGATATCCAGATCGCGTGGAACCAGATCCAATTTGGATTCGTTGGCGACAAAGTCCCACGTCACCGCTTGTCCGGTATACGCCGCCATGCGTCCGAGCACTGCGGTCAACGAGCTGGCAGCGGTTTCGGCAAATTCAACGATCGGTTTGCCTTCGCGAATCGAATCGATCAGGTCTTTGTGCTCCTGTTTGTACGCCGCACCGATGTCACCGGACATCTCCCAAGTCGTCTTGCCATCGCGAGTCTTGATCGATGCTCCGCTGTTGCCGCCTAGGATTGTGCAAGTTCCCTTGGTGCCGTAGATCACGTTGCTGTTGTCGGATTTGGTAGCGGGGATTTGCCGGCACATAAACGAAATGACTCGGTTGCCCGGATAGACATAGTCCACCGCGACGTTGTCCCACATTTCGCTGTCGTTCGGCCGAGTGAACCGTCCGCCACCGCCGTATGCCAATTCCGGTGGCCCGCCCATGATCCAATTGATCGTGTCAATGTTATGGACCGCTTGCTCGGCAATTTGGTCACCCGAAAGCCATACAAAGTGCATCCAATTGTAGAGCTGGTACTCGGCGTCACTCATCCCGTCTTTGCGTTGGCGATACCAAATGCCATTGGAACAATAGCGAGCGGTACCGCTGATGATGTCGCCAATTTCGCCTTCATGGATTCGCTTGATCGCTTCGACGTAATTGGTTTGTCGGCGGTACTGGGTTCCGGTCACGATGGCGGTGTTGTTGGCTCGCGCCTTTTTGTCGGCCTCGATGCATTGGCGGTAACCGGCTGGATCGACGCAAGTTGGTTTTTCCGCAAACACATGCTTGCCCGCATCCACTGCGTCCAACACATACGGCGCACGAAATCCGGGCGGGGTTGCAAACAACACGACGTCGACGTCTTTTTTGTCGAGCACGCGTTTGTAGGCGTCCAAGCCGTGGTACATGTCGGTGGGTTTTACGTCTAGCTTGTCGGCGTAACGCGACGCGAGCGATTTGCAAATGTTTTGGCATTTCTGTTCGACCAGATCCGCGACGGCAACCAATTTGACGTTGTCGTTAATCGACAACGAATCGTTGATCGCTCCGCTGCCACGTCCGCCAGCGCCGACGAGGGCCAATCGAATCGGCTCGGGTTTTGATTCTGCAACCTCGCTGCCGCGAAGGACTCGCGTGGTCGCCATGGACGACGCCACGCCGGCGGAAATCACGCTGCCGCGTTGGATGAATTGACGCCGCGAGGGTTGCGGGGTTTCAGCGGACGCGTTTGAGGTGGGGGTGGTCGGTTGGCTCATGCGAGTTTCTGGCCTCGGTGATTGAGTGAAGGTGGGAAAATCAATGGGGTGAAGGTGGGCTCTGGCAATGAGGGCGATCCAACCCCCAAAAAAGGATGGCGACTGGGATCGCGACGACGTTCGCCGCGAGAGACCATGGATTCCGCCTCCCCCCTAGGATACAGCAAACGTCATCGTGGTGTGCGAGGTATTGACGCATTCGATATCATCGTCATGGGCGTTGCAATCGTTTCGATGCGTCAACTTCCCGCCGACCTGCTCAGCGGTTTGTTGGATCATCACGCGGTCCATGAGGTAAACCTCTGTAGAGGGACCATTGTTTCTCGACCGACCCCAGGGAGCCCATCGAGATGAACGTGTTAAAATCCGCCGCTTTGTTGGCGCGAACCGAATTGGCCGCGCCGGTGCGAGCAATCCGCAATCGCATCCTCGCTCGCGAAGGCATCTCGCCGCTGTGTGTCTCGTTCTATCATCGCGTCGCGGATACCCATCCCAATGATTGGACCATCTCGCGAGGAGAATTTTTTGCGACATGTCGATTACTGCCAAGGATCGTTCGATCTGATCGGACTGGACGAACTGCAAAAGCGAGTCGATGAGCACTACTGCGCTCGCCCCACATTGACCTTTACGTTTGACGATGGCTACGCCGAGAACTGTGATTTCGCCCTGCCGCTTTTAGCCGAACGCAAAATTCCCTGCGTTTACTTTGTGGCCATCGGTCATGTTCAGCAGCAAAATCCCTTTCCCCATGATGTCGATGCCGGGGTGCCGCTGCCGCCGAACACATTGCGACAGCTTCGCGATATCTCGGACTCGGGAATTGAGATTGGATTGCACACCCGCAACCACGTCGATTTTTCGAAGGTGTACGATCCTCGTGTCGTGCACCACGAAGTCACCACGGCAAAAGACGAATTGGAGCAGTGGATCGGTCGCCCGGTTCGCTATTTTGCAGTGCCTTATGGGATGCCCTCTCAATTGACATCGATGGTGATCGATGCGGTTTATCGATGCGGCATGCTCGGTTTCTGTAGCGCGTTCGGTGCCTACAACACCGTCGGGCGTGACTCGTTTCACATTCGCCGCTTTCACGGAGATCCCTGCTTCTCGCGAATGAAAAATTGGCTCAGCTTCGATCCGCGGAAATTGCGACGCGAACCCCGAGTGGACTACCGATTGCCAAGGCGTCGGTCATCCGATCACAAACCGACCTCCATCGAATCACGCTCGAATCTTGGCGGTGCTGGCTTGTCCCCCATCTCGATGCCGATGTCCCAGATCCCAGCCGCCAGCTCATTCCCCGCCGCCAGCTAAATCCCCGCCAGCAGCTAAATCCCAGCCGCCAGCGAAACGGAGTGGTCGATTGATGAGCACACGTACCAGCCGCACTCTTAGCGACAACCAGCCCCAGCGAAAACTATGTTCAATCGCATTCAACAGATCTATCGTCCCGTCCCGCCGCGTCACAAAGCAGGACCGCTTCGCTGTTTGTTTGTGATCACCAGCATGCCGGTGGGAGGCGCCGAGACATTGTTGGTCAATCTGATGCGACGGATGGACCCGGAAGTGATGATTCCCGAAGTGGTGTGTTTGAAAGAGGCTGGTCCTCTGGGCGAACAAATCGCCAGCGAATTTAAAATTCATACTCATCTACTGTCGAGCAAATACGACCTGCGCGTTCTGCCTCGCTTGGTTCAATTGATGTACCGTCGCTGGATCGATGTCGTCATCACGGTGGGCGCAGGCGACAAGATGTTTTGGGGACGTATTGCCGCTAAATTGGCGGGGGTGCCCGTGATTGCGTCAGCACTTCATTCCACCGGATGGCCCGATGGCGTTGGCCGTCTGAATCGCAAACTCACCTGCATCACCGATGCTTTTATCGCGGTGGCGGATTCGCACGGCGAATTTTTGACCTCGTTCGAACGGTTTCCTGCAGCGAAAGTAAACGTCATTCGCAACGGAGTGGATTGCGATCGATTCCGGAATTCACCCACCGCACGAGAATCGCTCCGTGAACAGTTGGGAATCCCAATCGATGCACCGGTCGTTGGGTTGGTCGCGGCGCTTCGCAGCGAAAAGAATCACTCGATGTTCTTGAACACCGCCGCGATGATCCGCGATCAAAATTGTGATTCACGGCTTGGCGATACCCATTGGGTGCTTGTCGGCGACGGCCCCGAACGACCGGCAATCGAAAAACTGCGGGACGAATTGAATCTTGGCTCGCGCGTTCACTTGCTGGGAACCCGCCACGATACGCCGGAATTGGTCGCCGGCATGGACGTGTTTGCACTGACGTCGCTCAACGAAGCCTCGCCCGTCTCGATATTGGAATCATTGGCGTGTGGCGTTCCCGTCGTCGCCACCGACGTTGGGTCCATCTCCGAATCGGTGATCGAAGGAGTCACGGGCCACTTGGTGCCATCGGAAGATGTGCCAGCGATGGCTGCGGCGGTCACGCGTTTGTTAAACGATCCTGCAGCCGCGCGACGAATGGGCGAAAACGGACGCGATCGCGTCGTCGCCACCGGATCGCTCGATTCGATGGTGCGAGGTTACCAGTCGCTTGCGACGCGACTGTACGATTCAAAAGTTCGATCGGTCCCTTGTCTGGCACCTCAGGGGGGCAAAGTGTCGACACCGCGTGAAGCATCGAAAAGTATTTCGTGTTAATAATTGCGATTTGACGATGTCCGCCCCCTTTTAAAGCTACCGTTTGATAGATCGGCCAAGAGCAGCATTCACCCTCGTCGACGCGGACAAGATGAAGCGCATTTATGGCCATAGGGTTGCCACGATGGTCCTCACGAACACGCTGGTAGAGTCGACTTGATTCCACCTAAAGTGCCGTGCTTAGCCATTGTTCCTATGTTGCCGTTGCGTGCATAACTGTTACGTCTTATTCCCGCCAAATGAGGGTAGAATCTGGCAAGTTTCCCTTGTCGGAATGAAAATCACCGTTAATCTGACAAAGATTGGTCCGATGGTCACATCAAAGAATCTTACTGCAACCCCCCTCTGAGAAGTGTGTGTCGCGTGCGATTCTTACCCCTCACCGCGGTTGCTATCACAGGTAGAAGTAAATGATCCTACACCTTCAACGAATTTCTCACAAAGCGATCGTATTGGCGGCGATCAGCAGTTGTGTTTTCACGGTTTCAACGCTCGCAAGTCGCTCAGCGCAATCGCAAGATTGGTCGCAGAAAGTTTTCCCAGTCAAGGCGCATGACTTCGGCACGGTTGCTGTGGCGGCCAAGACCGAATTCCGGTTCCCGGTACACAATCCTTATTCTCAGCCGCTGCACATTCAATCGGTGCGAGCGAGTTGCGGATGTACCACCCCGATCATCGAAAACCAATACGTTCAACCTGGCGAAACCGGGGCGATTTTAGCCCGATTCAACACTGGCACGTTCCGTGGCAAGCGAGGAGCAACCTTAACCGTCGTGGTAGATCAACCGTTCTATGCGGAAACGCGACTGGTGGTGGATGGCTACATCCGTAGCGATATGGTGTTTCACCCAGGCGAAATCAGCTTTGGGCGGACAACGCAGGGCGAAACCGCATCGAAGACGACCAAGATTCTGTATGCGGGACGCAGCGATTGGGCGGTGACCGACGTGGTCAGCAACAAATCGTGGTTGTTGCCAACGTTCAAGCAGATCAGCCGTGGCAGCGGACGTGTGGACTATGAAATCACCGTGGCGATCAAAGAAGACGCTCCGCAAGGTTTCTTTCAAGACGAAGTGACGGTGGTCACCAATGATCGCTCGATGCCTCGTGTTCCGCTGCGTGTGAGCGGGCAAGTCGAAAGTCTGCTCAGCATTTCTCCGCAATCGATCGCGTTGGGCAGTGTCAAACCAGGGCAAACGATTTCGAAACGATTGGTAATTCGCAGCCAAGAACCTGTGATGATCGATTCGATCGAGTGTGAAGGATGGGACGTTAAGTTTGAGCGTCCGACCGCTGAAAGCACCACTTTCTTGCTCGACGTCAGCTTCACCCCGACCGAGGCTGCCGGAAGCGATCGAAAGCCTGTCGTGATCTCGACCTCGGGTACCAAATCGGTCCAAGCCAAAGCACTGCTTACTGCCGACGTTCGCTCGGAATAATGAAACCGTATTTCGCACTGTGACCACGATGAAACGCTTCTCGAGCCTTTCGAGAAGCGTTTTTTTATTGGATCCTCGCGGTTCACGCACCATCCGATTGGCACCCTCCGATTCGCAGACTTCGAGTTGGCAGACTTTGCCGATTAGCGAAGTTCATCTGCATGCGGGGGTTGAATGCGTCAGGGGGGTGGCAACCAATTTGCGTGTCTTGATGTCGTCACGACCGGTATTGGTGGTCGCAATCCGTTTTAGATGCACAGTACGACCCACCCAATTGACGATCCCCTTCAACATGGCAAAGTCGTCATTCCAATCAATCGCGGCAAAACAGCTCAACACGGATCGTTAGCAGCTGATTTGACGTTTCATGGGCGGCAACCCGGTTTCCGCTCGTTTGGCGATTCGGTGACGACCTCGCTTCACTGTTTTGGGTAACGGACCACACGCCGATCTTCGGTTCGCACAACGAATCACGAAGGCGATGCTGGTTAGCGAAATAGTCTGACAAATTGAGGTCAACGTTTTTCGTTGTACCAGCAAGTTGATTCGGTGAAAGTTATAAAAAGGAGTTTATAGATGAGAACCAATTTTATGCGGTGCGTTGCGATTGCCCTAGGCATCAGCGTTTGTAACGTCGCATCGGCACAGAACCCAGCCACGATGGGGCAATACCAAGCGCCTTCGAAGTGGAACAATTTCAATATCGTTCCGCCTCAGCAACCGGCCATGCCGCAGCAAGCTCCGATGCCACAGCAAGCTACGATGGCGCAGCAAAGCATGCAGCCGAACGGTTACCTGCATACGGTATCCACGGGCGGCCCCGTGAATGCACCGCAGCAGAATACGACCGAGATTTTGCCGGCACCCAAAGGCGTGCCCGCGACTGCGGCGCCCAGCAAAACAGCGGCTCCTCAGGCACAACCGCAGCAACCTAAGCCGGCACAGCCACAACAGCCACAGCCACATGCAGCTGGGCCGCAGCTAAACTCGCCTGGCTACGCACCTCAACAGCCACAACCCGCTCAGCCAAACGGCTCGGTGCCGTACGCAACCACTGGCGGTCAGCCTGGATTGGCTTGCCCTCCGGGGGCGTCTCAAGGTTACTCGCAACCGGGCGTTCACCAGCCGCCGACTCAGTGGACCACTCCGCAATCGGCTGCGGATATGCCATTGGTTGATGGATCGTCGCCCTACACGGGACCGCAGCCGCATTTTGGTAGTGGTTTCACGACCCAAGGGTTCGCGGGACAAAACTGTAACACCGGTGCGTGTGCCACACCGATAAGCCGTCCCAATCTGGCGCCTTGGTACGGAAGTTTCAATCTGCTGTTCTGGCAAATGGAAACCAACCATGCCCGGCGCTTGATCGCGTTCGACACTGGCTATGACACAATCGTCACGACCGGCATTGTCGATCCCGGTTCCACGTTGGGCTATGACGTGACCTTTGGTCGCTACTTGGATTGTGGCCGATATGGATTGAGTGCCACCTA
This sequence comes from Rhodopirellula maiorica SM1, assembly GCF_000346295.1. Classification (GTDB taxonomy): domain Bacteria; phylum Planctomycetota; class Planctomycetia; order Pirellulales; family Pirellulaceae; genus Novipirellula; species Novipirellula maiorica. The sequence continues at coordinate 7,161 of NZ_ANOG01000315.1, forward strand.
CATGAACTTTGACCCGAGTCAATCGGAAACGATCGTGACTGCGGGATCCTACTACGCACCGATGGCATCTTGGAACAACATCTCGATCGATCCTAATGGTGCGGGTGTCGATACTGTCTATGATCTGTATGACAATGCCGCGGCTTATCGAGTGCGACGCAACGTCCAAGTCCAAGGCATCGAAGTGAATCTGACCAGTTTTGGTTTGATGGGAGCTCAACGGGCCGCAGCGATGTGCAGCCAAGGGGCTTGCGGTGGCGTCGGAGCCAACTTGGGTCTGGGTCTGGTCGACCCCTGCAACGGTTACGGTGGAGCAACCGGTCCTCTGGTACGTGCTTGCAGCGGTCGTGTGCGAGTTCAGACCAGTCACGGTTTCCGCTGGTTCCAATTCAAAGATGACTTTGAATTTGCGGCCAACATTGATGGATCCGGTGGTTACCAAGCAACCGACTTGTATTACAACATCGATGTTGAAAACAACATGTTCGGTTACCAATACGGTTCGATGTTGACCTATTGTCTGAATGAACGATGCAACCTTGGCATCGGTGGCAAATTCGGTATCTACGGGAACCGAGCGGAAATGTCGCAGCGTATCGGTACGGCATCGGGTTACGCCTATGAAACGACAATGCCATCCGATTTCGTCAACACCAACTCGAGTGATACGGTATTGGCCGGGCTTGGTGAAATCGACCTCGGACTCGGTTATCGATTGAACAACGCTTGGACCGTTCGCGGTGGCTATCGCTTGCTCGGTGCTACGGGTGTGGCAACATCGACCGATTCGCTGGACCAAGATTACAGCTCGGTCTCGACCACCGGTGGGGTTTACGCCAACGATTCGCTACTGCTGCACGGTGCCTACGTCGGAATGAATTTCAACTGGTAGTTTCATCGCAGCCTGATTTGAAAACGTCTTTACAAGACAGCTGACCGTGACGCTTGCTCGTTCGGTCGGAACGACTCACCCTGGCGGGGAAACCGGCCAGGGTGTTTTTCGTGTCCGAAGGTCACCGAAATTGCGGCGTTTTATCGCCCCGGATGGATGGTGATTGCGATAAAGATTAGGCTGATACGCGTAGCGTCCTCTTGGAAATCTTCTCCATCAAAGTGATACCGTTTTGAGCGAATTGCCCCCCCCGACGAAACCGGCATCTTTGATCGACCCCTCCTTTTTGTTCCGCTTCGAGATTCGTTTGCTGCAGGACGAGATGAAATGGTCGAGCAAGGGGCTGACGCTTCCCGAGACGTGCCGTTTGCCGTCGTTTGGCGCCTTGGGTGAGCGACCGGTGTTTGCGGATGTACGGATGGCGTGGAACGCGGGCGGGATTGGTTTGACCGTCAATGTCACCGGAAAGCGGCAATTGCCGTGGTGCCGTGATTCGCGATTGGACGACAGCGACGGGTTTCATTTTTGGATCGATACGCGGTGTAGCCCCGGGATCCACCGGGCGACGCAGTATTGCCACCGTTTTCTGTGGATGCCAGCCGGAGGCGGTCCCAAACGCGAACACCCTGTCGCCGCATGGATTCCGATCAACCGTGCTCGGGCGAACCCCAAACCGGTTTCGCCAACGGAGTTAAAGATTGCCGCCTACCCGCGTCACGATGGATATCAGATGTCTGGGTTTGTGCCCGCCAGCGGATTGACGGGGTTTGATCCCGCCAGCCAACCTCGAGTCAGTCTTTATTACGCGGTGGTCGACCGCGAACTTGGCTGGCAAACGCTAACACTCGGCCCCGAGTACCCGGTGCTGGAGGACCCCAGTTTGTGGGGCGAAGCCGTGCTGGCCTAGTTCCTCTCGATCCGCTTCGTAACCTTCCCACCACACTTCCCACCACACTTCCCACCATTCCCCCCTCCTTTTTCGCAGGCGTGTTCCCATGGCCAGCTCATCGATCGAAGCCTTTCCTACTCCGCTGCTGAGTGTCGACTTGCCGACAGTGAGAAATAACTTGCGGTCGATGGCGGACTACACCGCCGAGCACAACCTGCGTTTGCGGCCGCATATCAAGACACACAAATCGCGGTTGTTTTCGCAGCTGCAGCTGGAATACGGAGCGGTCGGATTGACGTCGGCAAAGCCGTCCGAGGCGATTGCGGCCGCCACCGATGCCGAAGATATCCTGCTTGCGTATCCCTGCTTTACTTCGCCGCGGATGCAGCTATTGGAGACTTTGTGCAAGGACCGCCAAATACGCATGGGCATCGACAGTCCGCAAGCGGCGGAGCGAATTTCAAATTATTTGCGTGATCAATCCGGCAGCACGATTGGCCTGCTTGTCGATCTCGATGTCGGTCATCATCGCACCGGAGTTGGCGTGCCAGAGTCGGTGGTCAATTTGGCACGCCAGATCGAGTCGCTGCCGAATGTGCGATTTGACGGCGTGATGTTTTTTCCTGGTCACGTCGTCCCCAATCATGATGGCGTGGGCGAGGGGATGGCAAACGTTCGTGCGGAATTGGTTCGCATATTAGACGCACTGGAAAATGCGGGTCTAAAACCGACGATTGTTTCGGGCGGATCCACACCGACCGCGAAACACACGCATTTGATTCCTGAAATCAGCGAGATTCGGCCCGGCACTTATATCTTTAACGATTTAAACAGTGTGCGTTGGCAATGTGCGACACTTGACGATTGTGCCGCCTTGGTGCATGCCACCGTGATTAGCACTGCGGTCAAAGGTAAAGCGGTCATCGATGCAGGAAGCAAGATGTTGTCGAGTGATCCGTGTGGCGCTGATCCGCAATCCGGTTTCGGGTTGCTGGTCGACCATCCGGGTGCAAAGGTCGCTCGATTGAGCGAAGAGCATGGCGAAATCGAATTGGGCGAAAGCGATTGGAGTCCGCAGATCGGCGACCGTGTTCGTATCTTGCCAAACCACATTTGTCCCTGTGTCAATTTGCAAAACGAACTGATTCTGGTGGACCGCGACCAACCGCCTAGACGGTTAGCGATTGACGCACGCGGGATGGTTCACTGATGCAGCGGTTTGCCACCCGAGTGCAAGCGACCTTTGTTTGGCAACATCGTGGTGGAATGACGCGTTATAGTTGTGGGGGACGGATCGTTACGCTTCCCTTTCTTGTTGCCCCCGAGTTTGCACGGTGTCTGACAATCGCTATTCGCTTCAAGCATTTTTAGAAAAAACCAAAGATCGCGACTTAAACCAAGGTCTCTTTGAGCTCGAGTCCGAGCGGATGCTCGACATCAATCTGAACGGTGAAGTTTGGATTAAGATGGGCGCGATGGTGGCGTACACGGGGCAAGTAAAATTTGAACGCGAAGGCGTCTTGTCACGCGGCGTTGGGAATTTGCTGAAAAAGGCGATGTCGGGCGAGGGAACGTCGTTAACGAAGGTGACGGGGCAAGGTTCGGTTTTTTGCGCCGATGCGGGAAAGAAGATCACGATACTGCAATTGGACAATGAAGCGGTTTCGGTCAACGGCAACGATTTGTTGGCGTTCGAGATGTCGCTGAACTACAACATCCGCATGATGAAGAAGATGACCGCGATGTTGGCAGGCGGCTTGTTCAATATCCGACTCGAAGGCACCGGAATGGTCGCGGTCACGACGCATTATGATCCATTGACGCTGCCGGTTTCACCCTCGCAGCCCGTCATCACCGACCCCAATGCGACCGTGTTGTGGTCGGGCAATATCGAGCCCGAATTGAAGACCGATGTGCAGTGGAAAACACTCCTCGGTCGGGGCTCAGGCGAATCGTTGCAACTGAGGTTTCAAGGCAACGGATTTGTGGTCGTCCAGCCGTATGAGGAAGTTTATTTTCAGAGCGGCAACTAGAGATCGGACGTTGTAGCAGCGGAGCTAGACGCTCCGATTTTCCTTTTGCGTATTCCTCCGTTACCTCTCCACCACCCATTACCTCTCCACCGACGAAATCGGAGGAGAGGTGGCAATCATTTCACACAACCGAACCGTGATCAGTAGGCCGGCTGTTTTTACAGTCCCGAACCGCTTAGACGTTCTCGGCTGCGGGGACTTCGAAGCCGCTGCGGTACTCGCGAGTTAACATCGCGTTGGCTTCGTCGTTGTCGATGAAACGCTCCGCTTCGGGATCAAACTGCAGGTGAGGTCCTAGCGACAGCGGTGTCTTGTCAAGATCGACGCCATTGGCGGTCAAATGCTGGACCGTCCGTTGCAGCGTTTCTTGGTTATCATCCAAACTTTTGATCTTTTCGAGCGCTTTGCTGATCTCGTCTGGGGACGCATGATTCTGCTCGCCCACGTAGTACGAGATATTACCCAGATGGCTAACCGCGGCCGACAAGTGACCGGTTTTTGCATCGGCGTTCAGCGAGGATGCGTCACGTGATTGGCAAGCGTCGATAAAGTTGGCAAAGTGGGCATCGCCGACGCCACCCGCTTTGAATTCCTTGATCAACTTTTTGTTCTTGTCGAACGCGGCGCAATGGCCGTAGGAGGTTTGCGCGACATAGCCTTCGCTGCCGTAGAAAATCACGCCAATCTTGTTGCCCTTGCCTTTGCCAAAGAACGTTTCGATTTCATCGCCCGACGTGGTCGAGCAATCAAGTCCGCGCGTTTCAAAGACGATACATTTGTCGCCGTAATCGTAGATCGAAATCTCGGTGTTTCCGGTGTCTCCCGCATCGACGTAGTCGGGATCTTTGCGTTCGGCTTTATAGCCGAGTCGTCCACCGTAGGTGAGCACCGAATTGGGATGACGATCGACGCCTAGTCCCCAGCGGGCGATGTCGGTTTGATGAGGACCTTGGTTCCCCAAATCGCCGTTACCATAGTGACGTTGCCAGTGCCAATCATAGTGGAATCGTTGACGCGTGACCTTGGGATCGGTGTAGGCCGCAGGTCCACTCCACAAATCGAAGTTCACTTTTTCAGGAACCGGGTAATCGCCCAATGGTCCGATCGATTTGCGTCGCTTGTAGCATAGCCCGCGAGCGAAATTAACTTCTCCGATTCCACCGTCAGCAATGAATTGGACGGCATCTTGGCATGCACTGCTGCTGCGGCACTGGGTTCC
>NZ_ANOG01000316.1 GCF_000346295.1 Rhodopirellula maiorica SM1
TTCTCACGGTGAAGCGAATCAACGTAACGAAGTATGTCTTGGGGATTCATAGTCGTGGCTTCGATAAGGGCTCTNTAAAAACTGCCCGAACCTTTGGGGGCCCGGGCACAGCGAATGCTCGATTGTTTAATCTAGGTTATCGATACTGCTGAGGAGTGTCAACCAAGACTGAGCGTCACAAAACAGATCACGGCAACGTCAAATTAACGCATGGTTCACCTTAGCGGCTTGCCGCAAAGGAACGGGAATTGCCGACTTAAACGGCTCTTCATTGCCCCCCAGGTGCCATAGCGTCCGAGTCGCTGAAACGGAACCCAATGGTTACCGCTTAAACGTTTACGTCGACGCGATACTGGAAAACACCAACACAATAAAAATAAACAATCCGAACCAAGTGTAATTTTTCAGCTCAAACGGATTGGGTCGGATTGGCAACGAAGCAGCGTGTGTTTCACAGCACTCGGTTTCACTGACTTCGTTTAGAGCAGCCCGATTTTGGGCAGCCGCGTTTTGGGCAGTCAAACTTTGGCCCGCCCCGCTTTGGGCCGCCCCGCTTTGGGCAGCCCCGCTTTGATCGATGCTGCCTACCGCGACGGTCGAGGACGCCGTGTTTGCGCCGGCACTCCACTGGCCTCGCACCAGGGGGCTACTCGCCGGTGGCCGGGGTTGCTGAGGGTCGTTTTGCTGGGGCCTCGCGGCGACGCCCTCGTTTGCAACTTGCGACTCGACGGCGTGTTCAGCACCACACTCTTGATCGACTTGCAACACGCGTAAATGCGACGATGCCATGCCAGTCGCCCCTCGCTCGCGCCGCACAGCGCGCCCACCGCTGCGGTAGGACGGAGCATCTACAAGTGTATCGGGGGCAAGACGAATGGACGGGCGATGAGGGAAGACGCTCAAGTGCAGGCTCCGGTACTAAATGGAACGATCGTTTGCAGCTTTTTTCTGTGCGGCTTGTTGATTTAATCCAAATTCAAATCGCAACGGTGAGCCGTGGGCAGCATGGCACCTTCTTAGTGCGTGCGTTATACCCAGTCGCTGACGCGTCGCGGCTTAATAAATCAACAAGCCGTTTGCGGGTTCAGCCCTTCGGATTCCAAAAATCGAAATGCAAAAGCACTGAGTTCCGCTCACGACGTCTTCATCGCAAACGGCACGCCATTTATGCATGGGATCCAACCGGGACGCCCAACAAATCAACTGCCAGCCGGGACGCGGTCGCAAATCACCGCTTACAGACGCTGCTATGCAAAGCCATCGACCGTGCGATTGCACACGTAACAATGACCGCATGTTGCCACAGCGCAGCACAGGATGATGGGCGGAATATTCATCGGTGGCAAAAAAACAACACCTACGGTTTCGCTGCACTTTGACGGTTATGCGGATTATGGCTACCGATCCTGTCGTTCGGGTCAGCAACCAGGGTGGTTGGCTCATCCCAAGACACACGGACATTCGATCTTGAAAACGATCGTGCCAATTTCAATGGGCCGCATCACAACAGATGGGCTCGGCTCAGCGATTGGACTCAATGAAGCGACGGCCAGCGAATAGCGTCACCACCTCCAAGGACGATACACCATGCGAACGCTCGACCGCCTTGCCACAGCACGCCGCGGATTCACGCTTGCGGAAATGACGGTGATCGCACTGCTGATCGGAGTTGTCGTCACGCTGGCCGCTCCGCGACTGTTGCCCGACGGCGACCCTGTGAACGATGTCCCTAGCCGCCGACAATTGGCGATTCTGCGAAACGCCATCGAAATGTATCGGGCCCACGCTGGGTTTTACCCTCCGGCGAACAAGCTGCCCGAAGTGATGGAAACGTTGCTTCACGAGCCGCTGGCACCGCCCGTGTACGCCCCACTGAATGGTCGCAGCACGGTCTACTACGACCTAGACCACAACGTGGCCAAAGAAGTCGTCACGCAGCCCAACGCCGAAGCAGGATGGGCATACAAACCCGCCAACGGAACAATCAAGTTCAACGTTTCGCCTCGCGATGTCTCGGCCAATTGGTAGCCCGGCGAAGACGGAAGGGCCGAGGAACGAGCCTTTAGCGATTTTCTCAGGGAAGGCAACGTGACAGCGGAATCGCAGAGAGTGAGGAGTGAGGAGACTGGAGACTGAAGACTGGAGACTAAGCCGTAGCGAAACTCGCCAAGAGTTTCGTCACGATAGTGTGCCCCCAAAAGTCGCTGCGTCCTTCGCTACACCTCGCGCGACTTCGCTTCCGTCTGGCTCGCCCAGGCGGAGCGAGCAACTGGCAGCTACCAACGAATCCGAACCGTCAGACAATCTCCGTCACGGGCTTGCCCCGGCGGAATCCGCGCCGCGATCACTTCCGACCGCCTTCCTGTCCATTTTTCAATTGACAATTGTCAATTGAACTTTTTCAATCCTTCTCCTGCGTTGCCTATCACCGGACGCCCCCAATAACCGAAAGTCTCTGCGACTTTCGCTACGAAATTTACCCGCCCGGCGAAGACGGAAGGGCCATCGAACGAGCCTTTAGCGATTTTCTCGCGGAGGGCGGACAAAAGCAGAGTGATCAGACAATCTCGGCGACTAATCGGCGAAGCGTGGCAAGATTAATGCGGTCCCAATCTTCGCCCGTTTCTTCGTCGGTCCCCTTTTCGGTTTCCAGGTAGCCGGGAATCACGCTCAGCTTGTCATCCGTCAACACATGGCGGAATCCATCCAACCCAATTTCGCCACGGCCGATATGCTCGTGACGATCCACTCGGCTACCCAGCGGTTTCTTGCTGTCGTTTAGATGCAGTGCCGCGATCGCTCCGGCAGGCAACAAATCATCGAGTTCCTGACGAAAATCGGCAAACCCTTGCTTCGTGTTGATCTCGTATCCCGCGGCAAAGGCGTGGCAGGTGTCGAGACATACGCCAACACGTTCGCAATCGCCGCCGCCTTCGATCATCGCAGCAAGCTGATGAATTTGATGGCCAAGGCACGAACCTTGGCCGGCAGTGTTCTCTAGCAACAGTCGACACGAACCAGGCGTAACACGACCGAGCACCTCGACGACCGCATCAATGATTCGTTTGATGCCGTCCGCTTCGCTACTGGTCGTGAACGCGCCAGGATGAACGACCAACCCTTCGATCTCCAGCTCGTTGGCGCGCTCGAGTTCCATCACCAACGAATCCACCGACTTTTGAAACAAGTCGTCCTTCGGCGACGCCAAGTTAATCAGGTACGACGCATGCGCAATCGGATTGCGAATCCCCGAATTGGCCAACGCCGTCTTCCAAGCATCGATGTCAGCGGCCACGAGCGGCTTGGCGGCCCATTGATTGTTGTTTTTCGTGAACACTTGGATCACGTCACACCCCACATCGACGGCGCGGGCAACCCCTTTTGCCAATCCGCCCGCGACCGATACGTGAGAACCAAACAGGTGGGGCGAACCATTTTTTGAGGAAGCGTTTTTCGCCATTAGATGCAATTGGAGTCGAAGGAGCAGAAGAAGAACCGGAAATTATTACTAACGCCACAAAGGCAAACGCGGCTAATGCAAGCATTTGCGAAACGTGGCCCCTTTTGTACGTCACCGCTGCAGATGCGTCGAGTGCGACGGGAAAATTGACGCTTTCTGCCCCCCCGCGGGCCGTGACCCACGAAACTGCCGAG
>NZ_ANOG01000317.1 GCF_000346295.1 Rhodopirellula maiorica SM1
CAGCGCGACTGTGATTTCGTACAAACAAGCGACCCTGATCCAATGCCGGCGTGGTCCAACTGATCTCGCCTCCCAAAACTCGCACTCGGCCTCGCTCGATGTACTCTTTTGGGATTTGCTTCGGCCAAAATCAAATCGCCGAGATCATTGAGCAAAAACAATTTGCCATCGGCCGCAATCACACTGGCGTGCCCCACCACTCCGGCGTCTCGGTTGGATTCGAAATCCGTTTTTCGACGCGTTTTCGCGATCCCGTTTGCCCATTGCTGCTTGCCCGTTCGGAAATCAAGACAACGGAAACAGCCTCGGGTCGGCCGGTGAGCTTTCGATTGTGCCTCGGCCACGTCGAAGCCATACAAGTAGCCGTCGACCAAAACACTTGAGGAGACATCGTTGGACATCAGCGGGATTTGCCAAACCGTGCTGCAGGCGGCACCGGAATTCTCGCTCGATTGGCCACTTAATTTCCAAAGCCGCGAGCCTGCTTGGAATGGAGCCGATGTCCAAAGGTACGGCTCGTGAAAAATCGGCCAGGCGGAATGTTCGTCGTAGCCACTCGATAGATGCTCGCTCCACAATCGCTCGCCCGTTTTCAGGTCGTATCCAACCAAATCGTTCTCGAGATATCCAATTACTTGTGTTTGTCCGTCGATCGTGATCGGCAGTGCCGGCGTGTAGCTAGCTGGTTCGTCGCCGGATTTCCAAACAATTGATCCATCACGTTGGTCCAACGCCACCATAGAGGCACCTATCGCTCCGATCGGCAGAATTACCATGCCATCGATCACGGTAGGGGAGCAAGCGTAGCCGAACTCGGTTCCCTTGCCGCCAAGTTCGGCAGTCAAGTCGCGTGACCAGACGAGTTTGCCATCGATGGAAAGACAGGTAACCGCGCCAGAGGGAGTGGTGAAGAAGACATGTTGATTCGATATCGTCGGCGTGCTGCGTGGACCTGGGTACAGCCCGGTGGGTTGGTAGGGCCAATCGTAGCGATAGCGCCAAAGCGTCTGGCCGGTTTCCGCATCCAAGCAGAGCAGAAATTGGCCGGTCAGCGTTTGGTACTGCGTGAACGCACGGTCCTCCGCGATCACAAATCCGGAATAGCCCTGACCGAGTTCCTTTGTCCAAAGTACCGGGGGGCCCTCCGTTGGCCATTGATCCGCAAGTTCGACTTCGGCAGAGCAACCGTCATATTGGGGGCCACGAATATGCGGCCAACCTTGCCGGGGTTCCTCGGCCGATGCGGCGTAGCCAACAAGCGTCAACAGAACCAGAATCAAGATTCGGAGCGTTTTAAAGAAAAAGGAAGAGCTCATTGCGCCATTGTCGTGTGAGGCGGACGCCAAGCCAAGCATGTCGGTGTTTTGTTGGCAGTTAAAACGCGGTTCGAACAGTAGTTTTACTGTTGTAGGCCGGATCGCAGTGAAGCGAAGATCCGGCTCGGCATTGGTAACGAACGTGAATTCACCTTTGCCCGCCGGATCTGCGTCGATTTGGGCGAGTTGATCCGGCCTACAGGGATCCGGCCGACAGGGGGGCAAATGTGAAACTTTGGCGGTGATGGCAATCAACCGATCATCGACCGCGGCAGCTTTGATGGAATTTTGGGAAAACCCTTGTCGAGTCGCCTTTGGGCGGATAGCCTATTTCTAACGTGAATGGGCGACCTCGGCGGAGGTTCGTCACATTGGGATTTGCGGCCGCTTGCAGCCTGACCTGCTAAAGAGCCATGACAAAAAATATGACGATTGATTCAGACGCGACCAAATTGGGTCGCACCGGTGATTCCGTAATTTCTGCGGACACAAACTCGGATTCCGATTGCACCGCAGAGACTCCTTCTGCAGCCAAGCCTATCTCTCCAAAAGCTTCGCCTCGGGGGCTGGTGAACGAGCAATTGCTCGGGACGTCAACCCAGTGCGTGCATAGCGGTGAACAGCGGCAAAAGGCCGAAGGTTCGATTACCGCTCCGATCTACGCGGCGTCGACATTTACCTTTGATTCGACCGCATCGCTGTTGCGTTTCGTCAATGGCGAAGAAGATCGCGAAGAGTACGGTCGCTACGGGAATCCCAACGAAAAAAGTGTCGAAGCCAAATTAGCGGCACTCGAAGGGGCCGAAGAGGCGATTCTATACAGCTCCGGCATGGCTGCCATCGTTGGTCTGTTGATGGCCAAGCTGAGTAGCGGCGATGAGATCGTTTTCTTTGACCAGTGTTACCATCGCAGTCGCGAGTTTTGTGCAAAACATTTGTCGCGATTTGGCGTGGTGACCCACCAAGTCCCGACGGGCGATTTCGAGGCACTCGAAGCCGCGATCACGCCGCGGACGAAGATGTTGGTCAGCGAATCGCCGACCAATCCCCATTTGACGACGATCGATTTGGAAAAATTTGCCGCCGTTGGCAAATCCAACGAAGTCGAAACGCTAATCGATGCGACTTTGGCCACCCCGTTCAACATCAAACCGATCGCATACGGCGTTGATTACGTGTTGCACTCGGCAACCAAATATCTCGGCGGTCACAATGACTTGTTGGCTGGCGTGATTTGTGGCCGACGCGAGCAATTGGAATCGGTGCGTTCGCTGCGTGGAGTGCTGGGCGGAGTTAATTCGCCTCACAATCTGTACTTGCTCGAACGTGGCTTGAAAACATTTGCACTGCGGATGCAGCGGCACAACGAAAACGGATTGGCGATTGCCGAGTTCTTAGAAAATCATCCGCGTGTGGATCGTGTCTACTATCCTGGCCTGAAGTCCCATCCGTCGCACGATTCGGCTGCGGCGCAGATGCGTGGCTATGGCGGTCTGATCACGTTCACCGTCAAAGACGCGGATTGGGAAGAGACCTCGCGGATCGTCGATGCAGCGAAAATCCCACGAATTGCCGCCAGTTTGGGTGGAGTCGAATCGTTGATCGAACAACCGCTTGTGATGAGCTACTATCACTGCACCCCCGAAGATCGAGTTCGATTCGGAATCGCCGACAACATGATTCGCATGTCGTGCGGGATCGAAGACACCGACGATCTGATTGCCGATCTGAAGCAAGCACTCCAGGCGTAGCCCAATGTGGGATAGGCTTCCAGCCTGTCATCAGCTCGTCAATTAAGCCAGGCTTCAGAAGAATCATAACCCAACGCGATCGCGAGGGGATACGTTTCTTGTGGTCACTCGTTAGCGTTTCGGGGATTACAGGGCCGTTAAGAAATAATTCGGTCGTAGCGGAAGTCGTCAACGGCTTGTTGATTGATCCAAATTCAAATTGCATCGGTTAGCGTACGCCTATCGGCTAACGGTTAAACGAGGCATTAGAAACTCTCTCGCGAGTTCCGCTAACCTCGAATCGAGCTTAACCTCGCATTCGCCAGCCATCCCTTGGACGACAGGCTAGATGCCTATCTCACAAAGGTCTTGGCGACTTTCGCTACGCTTAATCAAAAACTCGATCATGACCCACTCTAACGACCCAAAGAAAACGGACTTCCGCACGCGAGCGATTCACGTCGGCAACGAAGTCGATCCTGCGACCGGAGCGGTGGTTCCGCCAATTCATCTTGCCAGCACGTTTCAGCAACCGGGGGCGGGCGAGTGGGGCGAATTTGATTACTCTCGCAGCGGAAATCCAACGCGTCGCAATTTGGAAACGACGCTCGCATCACTCGAAGGAGGCTGTGGAGCGCTGGCGTTTTCCTCAGGGATGGCAGCGATCCACTGCGTCACGATGTTGCTGCGCAGCGGTGACCATGTCGTCGCGGGGTGTGATTTGTACGGCGGTGCCTATCGCTTACTGCACAAGATCTGCGACCGCGCTGGAATCGAAGTCACCTTGGTCGATATGACCGACGTTTCGGCTGTCGAGTCGGCGATCACCGACAAAACCAAATTGGTGTGGGCGGAAACGATCGGCAACCCTCGGCTGTCGATTCCCGATCTTGGCAAACTTGCCGAGGTGGCCAAGGCAAAGAAATGCTTGATCGGTGTCGACAACACGTTTGGTACCCCGGCGCTAATCCGGCCGCTTGAAAGTGGCATCGACATCGTCATGCACTCCGCCACCAAATATTTGGGAGGGCATAGCGATTGTTTGGGAGGGACGTTGGCGGTCAACGACAAATCCCTCTATGACCAGCTGTATTACATCCAAAACGCAACCGGAGCGGTGTTGGATCCACTCAGCTGTTTCCTGATATCCCGTGGTCTAAAAACGCTCGATTTGCGAGTTCGCGAACAATCTGCCACCGCGCTTCGGTTGTCACAGTGGCTCGAGTCGCACGGGCGAGTCAAATCGGTTCTCTATCCGGGGCTTGAATCACATCCGCAACATTCGCTCGCTGCCGAAACCCTCGAAGGTGGTTTTGGGGCGATGGTCACGTTTGAATTGGACGCGGATAAGGCAGAAACCGCCAAGGTTTGCGAAACGACGAAATTGTTTCACTTGGCCGTCAGCCTCGGGGCGGTGGAGTCGTTGATCGAGCAGCCTGCGACGATGTCGCACGCCAGTTATGACGCGTCGGATCGCGAGAAGTTTGGCATCACCGATGGGCTGATCCGGTTGTCTGTGGGGCTGGAGTCGTTCGAAGATTTGCGAAACGATTTAGCGCAAGCCATCGGTTAAGCAGGTTGGAAGGAAACTTCGGGTAAAATTCGCGCTGGCCGTTAAGACCAACGGCGTGAAGCATTTTTTCGTAGCGAAACTCGCAGAGAGTTTCGGTTTTACTCGCGTGCCCGAAAGTCTCTGCGACTTTCGCCGCAGTTAATTCGAGTTTTCCTCATAGGGAAAATGGTTTACAGCGTTCGCCAAAGCGGCCTAATCGTCGGAGCCGTGGCTCGCGGGCTGTTGATTTAATGAGCCGCTCGCGCGTCAGCGGCCGGGCTCCACGCATCACCCGGTGCCTTACGGCCCTCGGCTCACTAATGCGATTTGCATTTCGATTAAATCAACCGCCCGCTCGCAGGCTGTTGATTTAATGAAGTTTCCTTTGGCAAGGGGGGCTGATGGGCTACCTAATCGGTCATTGGTGTATTCGACGGACTAGGAAGTCCGTCGTACGACTGAATCGCAGCGGGACGATTTTCGATTTTTTTTCTGCGGTTTGAGCACGATCGCGGTGGAGAGAAAGCAGGCCGAGGCCGAATTTCCGTGATATTTACATGAAAATTGCGTTCGTCGGGATCGTTTTTAAGAAATTCTGCGACAGCTCCCATTCTGTATTGGTCCAATTTCAGGCATCTGCTAATCTTCGCTTGTCGTTGGTGACGACATTATTTTCGCACCTTGGGGACGCCATGAGGGCAAGCCACCCCTGAGGTCATTTGGTTCATTCAGGTGGAAAGGAGTCCAGCATGGATACCAAGCAGGCTGTAAACACTCACATTCGTTGGATGATTCGCCGCGATATGCCGGCGGTCCTGGGCATTGAGAATAAGAGCTTTGAGTTCGCTTGGACCGAAGAAGACTTCATTCGCTGCCTTCGTCAACGCAATTGCATCGGTATGGTCGCCGAAGTGGACGACCAAGTCGTCGGGTTCATGATCTATGAACTTCACAAGAACCGATTGCACGTTTTGAACTTCTCGGTTCATCCCGACGCACGTCGTCGTGGAGTCGGACATGCGATGTTGAGCAAGCTGCTCGGCAAGTTGTCGCACGAACGTCGCAACCGAATCATGTTGGAAGTTCGCGAGACCAATCTCGAAGCTCAATTGTTCTTTAAGTCGGTTGGTTTCAAAGCGATCTCGGTGCTGCGTGACTTTTACGAAGACACGGTCGAAGACGCCTACTTGATGCAATACCGTTATCAAGCATCCGTCGAAGAACTCGCCCAGCCACACAATCGCATCACGCGAATGGCCGGCTAAGCTTGTGGGATAGGCTTCCAGCCTGTCATCGGCATCCGCAGCAACGAAACTCGCCAAGAGTGTTCGTTGCCGAAATGTGGAATAGCCTTCAATCCTGTCTTCAGTAACAACATGCTGCAATGACAGACTAGAAGCCTATTCCACATTGTTGCTATCTGCCGCTCGCTTCTTCGACGCGGTACATCTCTTTGAATGGCAATTGGATGCCACCGTCGATCGTGATCGTGCTGCCGGTGATGTATCGGCTTTCGGGATCGCACAGGAACACGACGCCGCGACCGATCTCTTCGGGTTCGCCGAGCCGACCGAGCGGTAATTCACTGCCCTTTTGTTCAAGCGTCTGCTCGCTAAAGAACTTGCGTTCTCCTGGTGTGTTGGTCCACCCCGGATGAATGATGTTGCAGCGGATTCCGTATTGCGCCAATTCACATGCAGCGGTGCGAGCCATTTGGTCGTTGGCGGCCTTGGCCATGTTGTAAGCCATTGCACCTGGCATCGCGATGTGAGCATGAGGGCTGCTGATCACGACCAGGTTACCGCCCTGGCCTGCATCGACAAGCTTCTGGGCACCGCGTCGAATCAGGTAGAACGCGCCCCACATGCTGATGTCGATCGTTTTGCGAAATTCGTCCATATCCGAATCCAACATGGTGTGGCGATCGCTGTAGGCCGCATTGCTGACCACGATATCCAAACCGCCAAGCAGTTCGCTGGCCTGATCAACTAGGGATTCGGTTTGCTGTTGGTCGGCCATGTCGGCGGCGACCTTAAACGCCCGTACGCCGTGGGCTTCGCACGCCGCAACCACTTCGTCCGCTTCACCTTCGTGACTGCGGTAATTGATCACGACATCCACGCCCGCTTTTGCCAACTGGATCGCAATTCCACGTCCGATTCCGCGTGATGCGCCGCTGATGACGGCACGTTTGCCTTTCAAATTGCTCATGTTGTCTCGTTTTCAGGTAGGGACGCAGATAGTCGCTGATCGCTCCGCGATCTTTGCGTGTTGCAGTATTGGCGGGCATCCTGCTCGCGGGCGTCTTACTCGCGGGTGTAGCCCGGGGGATTCAACGACGATACCCGATCCACGCTCGTTTTGCAGCGGGCTGTAGATTCTCGCCTGCTTGAGATTCTTTGCCACTGCAGTCGTCGGCGGTTTCGCTCCCCTTCGCCACTCAAAATACGGACGTCGGTCGATCCCGGATACACGCCAAAATGCGCAAAACTACCAATTAGTTTGCGAAAAACTTCCCATAGAGCGATTTAGGTGATTGATTTCCGGCAAAAATGAGAGAAAACTATCATTCATAGTAAGATACGCGGCTTAGGAAGACTTCGCGGTAAGGAGGCCTCAGTGTCAACAAAATCACGACGAGACCGGCTTCGCGAGTTGATCCAGACGCGTGGTTTCGCGGCGTTGGGGGAACTTGCCGAGACGTTGAATGTCAGCGAGTCGACCATTCGCCGCGACTTGGAAGAGTTAGAGAAAGCGGGGGATGCGCGGCGGACACACGGTGGTGTGTTTTGGACGGGCAAAACCGCAACGATACGCGTGTTTGGCAATCGTCGAGATACGATGTGGCCTGCCAAAAGTGCCATTGGCTTGGTGGCTGCGGAGTTGGTTGACGATCACGACACGATTTTGCTCGACGGAGGAAGTACGACTTACGAGTTAGCAAGGCATTTGGTCAAACGGCCGCTGCAAGTGGTGACAAACAGTTTGCCGGTGGCACATTTGCTTTCTTCGAGTGAGTCGATTGATTTGATCATGATCGGCGGCTGTGTTCGGGGACGAACGGCAGTGGCGATCGGCCCGATGGCCGACTCGATGCTTCACACCTTAAATGTTGGGAAGGCATTTTTGTCGGTCGCGGGGATTAACGAACGAGGCTATTTCAACAGCGACATGATGCTGGTGGAAAGCGAAAAAGCGATGATCGCGGCGGCGGACCAATCCATCGTCGTGACCGATAGCAGCAAGTTTGGCAAGGTAAGTCTGAGCCGGTTGTGCGGGTTACACGAAGTGAACGCCGTGGTGACCGATTCAGGAATCGATTCTGAGTGGAAAGAACGCTTGGAAAAGGCGGGTGTCGGATTAGTCTTGGCAAATCCGTCGGGACAAAACGAACGTGACGCAGCGCGAAGCGGGCTGAATGTCGCGGCCAGCGGCGACCAAGGCAATCACGACGCGGAAACAGAACAGAAAGTAAAAAGGCAGCAATGACGCAAACAATCGATCGCAATCGTATCGAGCACCTTGTCCGTAGCGCCGTGATGGCGTCGATGGGCGGTGCCGCCCCGAGCAACGCATCCAATGGCTATGCGGGCGTTTCTACAAAAACACCGCCGGGTTGGGTCGACGGCAAACCGAATTTGCGAGTCAGCATCTCGGCCCGGCACGTCCATTTGACGGACGAGCACGTCGAAATCTTGTTCGGCGCCGGCAGCGTGCTCGAGCCTGATAAGGACTTGTACCAAGACGGCTTTTATGCCGCCAAGCAAACCGTGATGGTTGTCGGGCCTCGCCGCCGCATGCTGCCCAATGTGCGAGTGCTGGGGCCGACGCGTCCGTTCAGCCAAGTCGAATTGGCACTGACCGATTCGATCTCGCTTGGCATCAACGCGCCGGTTCGCCACAGCGGCAAGATTGACGGCACCCCCGGTTGTGTGTTGGTGGGTCCCGCCGGCACGGTCAAATTAGACCAAGGCGTGATCCGAGCGGCGCGACACGTTCACATGAACTTCGCCGACGCCGATCATTTTGGCGTCAAAAACGGCGACATGATGCAGTTGAAAATCAAGAGCCCCGATTGCAGCGTGGTGTTTGAAGATGTGTTGGTGCGAGCCGATGAAGCGGCAAAGCTCGAAGTGCACATCGACACCGACGAAGGC
>NZ_ANOG01000318.1 GCF_000346295.1 Rhodopirellula maiorica SM1
TTTTCCGCCGCTGGCAGTGACAATGTCAAAGCCACGTCGTTCGAGCCGGCGCTTCAAGACATCACGATTATCGTCATTATCATCAACGATCAAAATACGAGGCATCGTTTCGTTCCCTTGTTTGGTTGTTGTCGGAGCGGATCGGTTCCGCTTTTGCTGAATCCCGCGGTCTTTGTCCCCGCGATATTTGCTGGATTGTGTAGCGACGCAGCAGTCGTTCCGAATACTAGCCACTTTGACGCTCGCCGCGGTTCCGACATTTGCCACGGTTCCGACATTCGACCGGGGTTACGCGTCAAAACGGCTAACGGGATCTCACCCAATGATTTCTGCTTTCCTACGATTCCTGCCTACCTACGATTCCTACCTACCTACGAGTTCTACCTACCTACGAGTTCTGCTCACCTACGCTTTCTGCCTACCTACTTAGGCAACTACTGCGCCGTTGGTTGCTGTTTTTTTGATTCTTGTGCCGATTCGTCTTCGGCGGACTCTGTCGTAGGACGACGGGTCAAATTGGTGACAAGAAGACGCACTTCGTCTAACAGTTTGCGGCGACTGAGCGAACCTTTTGCCAAAATCCGCTCGACGCTGCCGTTTAATCGGGCATGATCCTCGCTGGTCAACTCCATCGCGGTCAACACGACCACGGGAATCGAAATCCACTGAGGATCCGCTCGTACGATTTCCAGAAACTCGAAACCGTCCATTTCCGGCATCATCAGATCGAGAAGCACCACCGCGGGAACTTCACCGCGCACACAATCCAATGCTTCGCGTCCGTTACCGGCCTGTATCACTCGCCAACCTTGGTCTTCGAGCGTGCGAGCGACGGCGCGGCGGGTGGTCTCGTCGTCTTCGACCAACAACACGTAGGATTGATCGCCATGCATGTATCGTCGCAACATCGAGACAAGCTTTTGCCGATCGATCGGCTTGACCAAGTACTCGGACGCACCGAGCATGAATCCCAGATCATGGTCGTCTTTGACCGATTGCATGATCACGGGAATATCCGCAAGCTCGTTGTCTGCTTTCAATGACGCCAAAACAGACCAACCGTCCACTTTGGGCATCATCACGTCCAGGATGATCAAATCGGGCTTGCATTGTTTGGCTCGGGCTAAACCTTCTGCTCCATCGGCGGCGGTCACTGGGCGAATCCCTTCGGAAACCAACACACGCGTCAAGATATCACGGATCGCCGGATCATCGTCGATCACCAAAACCACACTGGCGGTTTCGGCCAATGGCGCTGAACGACGCGCCGCCACCGGTTCCGCCATCGCAACGGACTCGTCACGATCCGCGTCGACTTTGTCAAAATCCACCTTGTCTAGATTTTCGGGCAACAACACCGTAAACGTGGTTCCTTCACCCTGGACGCTCGACACATCCACACTTCCGCACATCAATTCAGTAAAGCGTTTGATGATCGCCAATCCCAACCCCGTCCCGCCATATTTTCGTGTGGTCGAAGCATCGACTTGAACGAACGGCTGAAAGAGTTGAGCCACTTGCTCAGACGTCATTCCGATGCCGGTGTCCGCGACCTCGAAACGCACCATTTTGTTTTTGGTGTCTCGTGAAATATGCAAACGAATCAGTCCATTTTCGGTGAACTTGCACGCGTTGGACAACAAGTTGTAAAGCACTTGACGCAACTTCACCACGTCGCCCACGATTCTCGACACATCCTCATCGACATCGACTTGCAGACGATTATTGTTTTTCTCGACCAAGGCTTCGATCGTTGCACAGACTTCATCGATTACATCCGCGACCTCGAACGGTTCAGGGAACAACTCCATCTTGCCCGCTTCCACTTTCGACAGATCGAGCACGCCATTGACGAGTTCAAGAAGATGTTTCCCCGCGGAGCGAATTCGTTTTAGATCGGGAATAAAATCGGGAACCTGTTGATCCTCGGCCTCTTCGGCCAACAGCTCGCTATACATGATCACGGCGTTCAGAGGTGTGCGAAGTTCGTGGCTCATGTTGGCCAAGAACTGGCTCTTGGATTCGTTCGCCGCTTCGGCGGTTTCTTTGGCGTGCTCTAATTCTTGGCGAGATCGCAGCCGCGATGTGATATCGTTGAATGTGACGACCGCTCCTTCGACCACCTCGTTGTTTTTCAGAGGAAACGACGAGTATTCTACCGGAACCGACTTACCATCGAGTCGCCAAAATAATTCATCGTCCACTCGGCATCCGTCACCCGAACGCGAGGATTTGTAAATCGGACATTCGGTGACCAGATACGCATCCCCATCAGCCGTGGTATGGTGCACCAAGGCGTGCATGTCTTTGCCCAGAAAATCATTCGGGTTGCCGCCCAAAATTAAAGCGCCCGCACGATTCATAAATGTGCAAACCCCATCGTTATCAATCCCGTAGATTCCTTCGCCGGTGGATTCCAGTAACCGTTGGTTGTAACGTGCCAATTCATCCTTCTCTCGAACATGGCGTCGTGACATATCCGCAGACGATGTTTTTAAACGCCAATGACGACGAAGCAGATAGTACGTCCCCAACACCAACGAAGAGGCGACGAGGGTCGATAGCAACAAGGATATACGGGTGTTCGCCAGACGATGTTTTAGCACCTCACTGCGTTGGGTCAGCAATGCGTCTTCCGCTTGCTCGATTTCGTGAACCAGTTCGCGAATGTCGGTCATTTGTTGCGTGCCGACGCGAAGCACCGCCGCCGCAGCGATGCTGTCGGGATCAGGGTTTTCATGAGACAATACAAATTGCTGCATCAGTTCGATCTTCGGTTCGATCGACTCCGAGAGTGATCGGACTCGTGCTTTCTGCGCCGGGTTGTCGAGAGTCAATTGTTTCAATTTCGATTGCTGCTGCACTGCCGCGGTGATCGCACGATCAAATTGATTGCGATACAGCTCGTCATCCGAAAGCAAGAATCCTCTTCCCGCCGATTCGGCTTGGCTCAACTCGGCACGAATACCATGGGTGACGGCCAATACTTGCCGCGACTGTGATACCCAATCCGCAGACTCGGCCGCTCGTTGGACGTTGCGATAGATGATCCAAGAACTACCGATTAGAAAAGCGAGTGCGGCAACCAGTCCAACCGGAGCTAGCCAGCGTTCCCATTTCGACACGACATCGAGAATGTCATCACGAGACATGACTGGCCTCTTCGCGGTTGGTTTCTTCAGCGTCAACCGGCCGCGAACGATCACATGCCGAACCGTTTGTGTCGGCCTGATTCAGATCTTTTAGCAGCACATCGATTTGATGCTTCGTTTGTGCCAACGAGGTTGTCAGATAACTCGCTCCCGCATCTCGAATCCGCACCAACAGCTCGTCATAATCTTTCATCTGGCCTAGATACGTGACCACAATCGGGACAGTTGGCTGGCTTGAACGAATCTCGTTGCACATATATTTCAACTGGGGCAAACCGCCCGGTGGCAGCACCGTCAAGACGACGATATCAGGGTGACACTGGGAAATCTTGGAGACAACCTTCGATGGCAACTCTTTTGTTGTGCTTAGCTCGACGTCACAATCATCCTCAACCAACCGCGACAACATTGCCAAGGCGATTTCCTCGGATTCATGATGGACCGGATGTCCAAACAGCCGTCGCCGTGGTGGGGTCGGGACACACACATCATCATCGTCCGCCGCGTCGATGTGCCGTTGATTCTCGAGCGAGCTTCGATCGTCGTTCTTTGTTGAGTGATTCGTTGCAGCCTCATTCTTAGCTGCTCCCCGCTCCGGTACTTCCGCCTGCTCCGACTCATCGAGATCAAACGAGTCCCTCGTCGCCTTCCAAATGAACTGCTCCTCGGCGGCGCTGATCGATTCCTTGCCTCGCTCGATCCGTGTCCAACTGAGCGCGGGGATCAAGACCTCATCAAAGGCCCGCTCCTGACCAAATTCGTTTGCATATTGTTTGTAAACACGTCGCCCCTCCACTAAATCTTGAGCCAACAAACGCTGGAAGAACTGCAGACGCGCATCCAATACCGGTTGCTCGGCAAGCAGTACCTTGAGTGAACGCAAATGAGGCAAGTGTTGACCGAGCACCACTAAACACACTGTTAGCGGCGTTGACAACAACAATCCGACCGGGCCCCATATCCAAGCCCAAAACAATGCTGCCACCAACAACGCGATCGGCGTTAGTCCTGTCGTTTTGCCAAACAGGACCGGTTCGATCACGTTGCCCGTCGCCAATTCGCTAACGGTAAAGAACACCAACACTGCAATCGGTTGCGTCCACCCCGTCGACGTGGCAACGCTGACCAACAATGGAAACAACACCGATGCAGGACTGCCAAGGAACGGAATAAAACGGAAACAGAGCGTACAAAAACCCCCACAGCGGCGCGTAGGGGAACTCCCATCAAATACAGCCCCACGCCAAACCAGAGACCGAATCCAGCGTTGACCAGCAATAAGTT
>NZ_ANOG01000319.1 GCF_000346295.1 Rhodopirellula maiorica SM1
AATGGAACGAGAATCAGATGCCCAATCAAGCAATCTTTACTCGCAATTGAGCAGCGGGGAGGAGAGTTCTCGGTAGGTTAGCCATCTCGAAACGAGCCACGATTCCAGCATTCCACCAGGGCCGTCGTCGGGACACATAAAACGTTGGCGTTGGCATCCGTTGTTTGCGTGAGATTTTCTAACCGTTTATACGGCAGTTCCCTCTCCACCGACGAATTCGGGGGACAAGTGACAAGTAAGCTGCGTAAGCAAACACGTCGTCAACATCAAAGATTTACCGGCCCGGACCAACACCCGCACAGCCAACCGACTTGAATCCCAATAATTTTTGCACAACTTTTGAGACGAACATGAAAAGAATGCCTTTTGCCGTGTCCATTGCGGTCCTGTTGGCGTGTTGCTCCGCTTTCGCGGACAATGCAGCGGATGTTAGTGACGGCGACCGCTCCGCATCAATGCCGAACGTGTTGTTCATTGCGGTTGATGACCTACGTCCCGAACTCGGGTGTTATGGATCAGAAATCGCGATCACGCCTAACTTGGATGCGTTGGCGAGTGACGGGTTGTTGTTCAATCGAGCGTACTGTCAGGAGGCGATTTGCAGTCCTTCGCGAGCGAGTTTGATGACTGGCGCTCGCCCTGACACGATAGGTGTCGTCGAGAACAATGCGAAATTTCGTGATTTGAATCCCGATATCATCACGCTCTCGCAGCACTTTATTGCCAACGGCTACGAAGCAGTGCATTGCGGAAAGATTTTTCACAGTCCCGCACATGCTGATATGGCGAACTCGTGGAGTCGATCGCCTTCGAAAAAGAATCTGAAACTGAAGGCTCCGTCAGGCACCTACGCATTGCCAGAGAACCAAGCGATTCAGAAACGCAACCTCGAAACCTTGCAAGCTAAATACGGCGAAGGGATCCGAGGTACCGGACTCGTGCACGGACCGGCCTATGAGTGTGCCGATGTACCCGACCAGGCCTATCGTGATGGTTACAATACGGACCTGGCCATTGCCACGATGAAAGAATTGGCAGGCAGCGACCAACCGTTCTTTCTGGGCTTGGGGTTCTTTAAACCGCATCTGGAATTCATCGCGCCGAAACGGTACTGGGACCTTTACGACCCCGCGGCAATCCCGTTGGCTACGCAAGACAAAGCACCAGTAGACGGCGCTGCGATGGGCTTGCACGCGTCGTTTGAATTACGAGTCCGTGACGGGATCCCTAAAACAGGTGCGATCGATCCCGAGTTGGCACGCACGCTCAGACACGCCTACCTCGCCTGTGTCAGTTACGTCGACGCTCAAGTGGGCCGAATGATCACGGCGCTCGACGACGCCGGACTTCGTGAAAACACCATCATCATTGTCTGGGGCGACCACGGATGGCACCTTGGCGACATGGGCGTCTGGGGCAAAGCGACCAACTATGAGATTGCAACACGCGTACCGCTAATGATCTGGACCCCCGATATGCCTGCAGGTACTCGGGGAAAAACCACCGAGGCGCTCGTCGAACTCGTCGACATGTACCCGACGCTGTGTGATTTGGCGGGGATATCGAAACCTTCTCATCTCGAAGGAACCAGTTTTCAACCGCTTTTGAAGAACCCAAATCGTGAATGGAAATCCGCTGCGTTTAGTCAGTTCCCCAACCCTGCGCTTCGCGAATGGGCCGCCAACCCGCTGCAGCCGAGCATGCGGGAGACCTTTTTCGGTCCGTTGATCCAGGAAGTGGAACAGCGCATCATCTCGCAACAGGGCGAAAAGTGGGATCGTGAGTTGTTTGAAAACCGACTAATGGGCTACACCATGCGAACGGATCGGTATCGATTAGTGGTCTGGAAAGATACAGAAAATCCGCAGGCCGCTCCGATCGACATCGAGCTGTATGATCATCAGAACGATCCGAACGAGACGGTGAACATCGCCGACCGTAGTCCCGACGTGTTAACAAAATTGCTTGCACAATTTGACAAAGGGTGGCAGGGGCAACGGCCGCAGGGAAGGCCAAAAAATGATGGGCAAAAAGATTCTCAGACCGATTGATCCCGGACAAAGTAAAGCAAGCAGGTAGGTAGAAGTCTTTCGGTTCGTTAGCCGTTTTGGCCAACGCGGTGAAGCAAAACGCGAATTAACTGTAGCGAAAGTCGCAGAAACTTTCGGCCACGCGACTTAAACCGAAACTCTCTGCGAGTTTCGCTACGAATAGATGCTTCACAGCGTTGACCCAAACGACTAACAGGAATTCACGCAATGATTGCTGCCTTCCTACTTAGCTGCTTAAAATTTGGGTTTCTGCTGTAAGACGGAGGTCAGGGCGGGGTAATCGCTGTTAAATGAAACGATGATCCACACGCCCCCTAAACACTCGAGGCAAATATTATGAAAAGCTATTTGATTGATTCAGACAAAGGCATCGATGCAATCCAGAAAGTCGATGTAAACGAAGCGAGTCCAGCGGCGGGCGAAGTCAAAATCAGAATGAAAGCGGCTTCGCTAAATTACCGTGACTTAATCGTCGCCGGCGGTGGATATATTCGTAACGACACCCGGCCGGTGGTGCCGTTGTCCGATGGAGCGGGAGAGGTGACCGAGGTTGGCGATGGTGTTACTCGATGGAAAGTCGGAGATCGGGTCAGCCCGATCTTTATGCGTGATTGGATCGACGGTGCCGTTGATAGCGATAAGCTGCACACCGGTTTGGGGGGCGGCGTCGATGGTGTGCTCGCGGAATCGATGATTGTACGCGAACAATCACTGGTCGCCATTCCCGATGCGATGTCTTTTGCCGAAGCCGCCGCAGTGCCTTGCGCCGGGGTCACGGCATGGCATGCGTTATTCGAATCAGGAAATCTTCAGCCCGGGCAAACGGTGCTGTTGTTGGGAACCGGCGGCGTGTCGATTTTTGCGTTGCAACTTGCAAAATCCGCAGGGGCTCGCGTGATCATCACCTCATCGAGCGACGAAAAGATCGAACAAGCCACGGCCATGGGCGCAGATCTCTCTGTCAACTACTCCAAACATCCTGATTGGCACAAGCAAGTACGCGAATTGACCGACGGTAGCGGTGTGGACCATGTGGTCGAAGTGGGTGGTCCGGGAACCCTCGCACGCTCGATCAAATCCGCGGGCGTCGGCGGCTATGTCCACTTGATCGGTGTGCTCGATTCGCCTGCCGCAAAAGTCAGTCCGATGTTAAGCGTATTTAATCTGCTGACGATCCGTGGAATCTATGTCGGCAGTCGCCAGATGCATCAGCGTATGCTCGCAGCAATGACGGTCAACAACATTGCTCCGGTGATTGACAGGACTTTCTCGTTCGACGATGCCATCGAAGCCTACCGCTACTTTGCGTCGCAAAAGCACGTTGGCAAGGTGGTCATCGAATTCTAGTACTGACGACATCTTTGGCTGGTCTCGCATCGCCGAAATCAGTCAAAACATAACCACTCGGGCACAACACGACGGGCGGCTTTGTATAAGATAGACGAACATGCTTCTCAACTTACCTGCATATTTCACGTCTATCTTGCCCCTATGAAATACTCGATCTGTTTTGCCCTAGGTTTGTTCGTTCTCGCTTTGGCGAATCCGGCACCATCGTCCGCTGCGACTCAACGCAACTTTGTGTTTATTCTGGTGGACGACCTCGGTTGTAAAGACCTTGGTTTCGCCGGCAGCAAGTTCCACGAAACGCCGCACATTGATGCATTGGCGGCCTCGGGAATGCGATTCGACCACGGCTATGCGGCATGCCAGGTCTGTAGCCCATCGCGTGCCAGCATCATGTTGGGCAAAGCAACGCCTCGGCATGGGATCACCGATTGGATCGGCGCGGCGAGTGGGACGAAGTGGAATCGCGATGATCGCGTGCTTCCCTCGGAATACGAGCACGTGTTGCCAAAGGACGATACGACACTGGCCGAGGCGCTCCGCGAAGGCGGCTACACCACGTTCTTTGCCGGTAAGTGGCATCTTGGTACCAAAGGATCATGGCCCGAGGATCACGGATTCATGATCAACAAGGGCGGCTGGGATGTTGGCAGCCCCAAGGGCGGCTACTTTGCGCCATGGCAGAACCCACGACTCGAGAGCGGTCCCGACGGCGAATCGCTCACACTACGGTTGGCCAATGAAACGGCCTCGTTTATCGAGTCAAGCAAAGATAAACCGTTCTTGGCGTATTTGTCGTTTTATACCGTTCATGGCCCGATCCAAACGACCGAGGAACTCTGCAACAAGTATCGCGACAAGGCCGAGCAAATGGGGCTGACGCAAACCGACACTCGCTTCACACTGCAACGTCGATTACCCGTCCGGCAAGTCCAGGACAATCCAATTTACGCGGGCATGGTGGAAACGCTCGACAATGCCGTCGGTATTGTGATGGACAAGTTAAAGGAAACCGGGCTCGACAAAAACACCGTCGTTATCTTTACCTCGGACAACGGTGGCGTTTCCTCGGGGGATGCCTATTCGACCAGTCTGTTGCCGCTGCGTGGCGGCAAGGGAATGCAGTGGGAAGGCGGCATCCGCGAACCCTATATCATTCATGTTCCCGGGATGACGCCGCCGGGAGCGTCCAGCGACGTTCCCGCAATTGGCATGGATTTTTACCCGACGATGTTGGAATTGGCAGGGCTTCCACAACGTCCCGAACAGCATGTTGACGGCGTTAGTTTGGTACCAGTTCTGAAAGGCGGCGAGATCGCAGACCGTGATTTGTTCTGGCACTACCCGCACTATGGCAACCAAGGTGGCGAACCGTCATCGATCATCCGCAGCAAACAGTGGAAACTGATCCATTACTACGAAGACGGTCGCAATGAATTGTACGATCTTGCGAATGACGAGGGCGAGCACACCGATGTCGCTGCACAGCATCCCGAAAGAGTCGCGGAGCTAAAGCAGCGGCTGGACGGTTGGTTGGCAGAAACCGGAGCAAAGATCCCTCAGCCGGACCCGCGATTCACGCAAGCAAAATTTGATACCCGAATGAAGAACGTTCGAGAAAAATTGATGCCTAGGCTTGAAAAACAGCATGCGGACTTTTTGGACAAAAGCAAAAACCCCAGTCCAAACTGGTGGGGCAGCGCAAAAGACTGATGCTGAGTGAACGCGTTGCCGACATCACGCCCCGTAGCGAAACTCGACAAGAGTTTCGTTCCACCCAACCCCAAGAGCCGAAGCGATTGGCGGCTTGCGCCGCACCACTACAAACGCCACCCGTTTAGTGCCATCTACTTTCGTAGTGGGACTCGCCAGAGTTCCTGGTGTTTCAACAGCAAAAATGGGAATTCTGGCGAATCCCACTACTTGAGCATCCCCCGATGGTTGTCAAACTAGATCGCATTGGGCTAACGCCCATCGGTTAACGGCTAAACTTCTAAAATTAGACCAAATCGACAAGCCGTTTGCGACGTTCGCTGCCGGAATGATTCATGGTTCTTGACGATAATAATCCAGCAGCGAATAGAGTTCATCGCGTGTCTGCATCATGTCGATCAGATCTTTTTGAGTCCCCGTCTCGCGAAGCGTCTGATACACCCGAGCGGCGGCGTCATTCATCGCCCGGAATGCAGTGAGCGGATAGAGCACCAATTTGACACCGGCTTCGCGAAGTGAGTCCAGGCTGTATAGCGGCGTCCGGCCGAACTCGGTGATATTCGCCAGCACCGGAACCGACACCGATTCGGTAAATCGAAGATAGTCTTCGAGCGACGTGACGGCTTCGGCAAAAATCATCTCGGCGCCCACATCGACGTATTGGTTGGCTCGATCAATCGCCGCGGTCATCCCCTCGATGGCGACCGCGTCGGTGCGGGCCATGATGACAAAGCTGGAATCGCTGCGAGCATCCAAGGCAGCTTTTAAACGGTCGCTCATCTCTGCCGCGGAAACGAGTTGCTTTCCCGGGCGATGGCCGCAACGTTTGGCATCGATCTGATCCTCTAGATGCAATCCTGCAGCACCGGCCCGGATTAATTCACGCACCGTTCGCTCGATCATCAACGAACTGCCCCATCCAGTATCGGCATCCACCAATAACGGCAGATCGACTGCGGCGGTAATTCGCCGCGCATCTTCCACAACGTCTTGCAATGTCGTCACACCTAAATCGGGCAACCCGTGCGATGTACTTGCGACCCCCGAGCCCGATAAATAGATCGCTTGAAACCCAGCTTGTCTCGCCAAGAGTGCCGAGATCGCGTTGACCGTTCCCGCAATCTGCAGTGGTCGTTCGTGATTCAACGCCGCCCGAAATCGTGCGCCCGCCGTAGAGGGTTCGGACATCGGCATCTCCTTTTTTTAAAACTGAGCCCACCACTTCGGCTGCCGTGGGAATCCAAGTTCCTCGGCCGACCGTCTTGAAAATCGCGTATAATCAATTGTATCACCTGGAGGGAGGAGTATTGTTATGACTTCCGTATCCACCGATCCGACGCAGACGTGGACCACCATCAGCGGTGTTCCCATCGAACCGCTGTACACCGAACACGATTTGACGGACTGGGATCCTGCGACGCAGCTTGGCCATCCGGGGCAGTTTCCGTTCACCCGCGGCATCCACGAATCAATGTTCCGTGGACGTTTGTGGACGATGCGTCAATTCGCAGGGTTTGGACGCCCCAGCGATACGAATCGTCGCTTTCGCTTTCTACTAGACCAAGGGCAAACGGGGCTCAGCACGGCATTCGATTTGCCAACGCTGATGGGGCTCGACAGCGATGATCCACGATCCTTGGGCGAAGTCGGCCGGCTCGGAGTGGCCATTGACACCGTCGACGATATGCTTGCGTTGTTCGATGGAATTGACCTAACCCAAGTGTCAGTCTCGATGACCATCAACGCACCTGCAATCGTCGTGATGTCGTTTTACTTATCTGCGGCAAAGCAACGTGGCGATGATTGGCGGCGACTACGAGGCACGATTCAGAACGACATCTTGAAAGAGTTTCATGCTCAAAACGAATATGTCTTTCCGCCCGCACCTTCGGTCGGATTGGTCGTTGATCTAGTTGAGTTTTGTTCACAACACGTGCCGCAGTGGAATACCGTTTCGATCAGCGGTTACCATATTCGCGAAGCGGGCTCGACTGCGGCACAGGAGTTGGCTTTCACGCTGGCCGACGGTGAACACTATGTCCAGCAGTGTCTAAGCCGAGGTCTCGATATCGATTCGTTTGCACCGCGGCTGAGCTTCTTTTTCAACGCTCACAACGATCTGTTCGAAGAAGTCGCAAAATATCGCGCCGCGAGGGTACTGTGGGCGGAAATGATGCGGGATCGCTACGGTGCCAAATCCCCAGCATCGTGGAAACTCCGTTTTCACGCCCAAACCGCAGGCTGTTCACTGCAGGCGACCCAGCCCGAGCTGAATTTGGTTCGTGTCGGTTATCAAGCACTCGCTGCTGCGCTTGGTGGCTGCCAATCGCTGCATACAAATTCGATGGACGAAACGTTCGCGTTGCCAAGTGAGCATGCCGCAACGCTGGCGCTGCGGACGCAGCAAGTGTTGGCCTATGAAACCGGAGTCACCAATACCGTCGACCCAGTCGGTGGCAGCTATTTTGTCGAAACATTGACACAACAGATGCAAACGGCGGCGAATGACTATTTTGCCGAAATCACCGAGCAAGGTGGTATGATTCCCGCCGTCGAGAATGGTTTCTTTCGCCGTGAAATAGCGGAAGCTGCGTTTGCGTATCAGCAGGCCGTCGACTCGCAAAGGAAAATCGTCGTCGGGGTCAACGATTTCCAACAATCCGGCGATGCCGACATTTCACTAATGCAGTTTGATGAATCGACCGAAGCTGAGCAAATTACGAATCTGAAGAACACTAAGGCTGCTCGAAGTGGGCAAGACGTTGCTCGTTCGTTGGCGTTGCTGAAAAATGCTGCTGCGTCCGGTGAGAATGTATTCCCCGCGTTGCTTCAGTGCGCCGATCATCGAGTCACGGTGCAAGAATGCATGGATGCCATGGCCGATGTGTACGGTCGATTTCGCCCAACAGTCAATTGTTAGAGAGGTCTTGAAATGGCAATCGCTCAATCCGGTCGGCAAGAAACGTTCGGCAGTCGGACGCGGGGTAAACGCATCCTGTTGGCAAAGGTGGGACTCGATGGTCATGACCGTGGCGTCAAAGTCATCGCCCGCGGATTGCGGGACGCCGGGTTTCACGTGATCTACAGCGGGCTATGGCAATCGATCGATTCGGTCGCCGAAGCGGCCCAGGACGAGGACGTCGATTGGTTGGGCGTCAGCATCCTTAATGGCGCACACATGACCTTAGTTCCCGCCTTGATCACGGCGTTACACGATCGCGATTTGGATCATATCGATGTGATCGTCGGGGGAATCATTCCGCAACAGGATCAACAAAAACTGATTCAACTCGGCGCACGCGGTTGTTTCGGCCCCGGTACCTCGATCGATTCGATTGTGCAATTCCTCAGTTAAGTTTGTTTCGCCATGTCGTCTCCCACACTTCGTAACGACATTGCAACGCTGGTCGAACGACTCCGCGGGGGAGATCGATGGTCACTTGCACGTTTATTGACGCTGGCGGCTTCGCCTGAACAGCATGGCGAATTAATCGCGAAGCTTGCGACCGACGTCCCACTGGTGCCGCCGGAGGCCGAGACACCGGTGATCGCGGTGACGGGAAGTGCCGGTGTCGGCAAAAGTAGCTTGCTGTGCCGATTGGCGGCTGAATATGCGGAACAAGGCGAGTACGTCGGAGTGCTTGCATGCGACCCCGAGAGCCCGCTGAGCGGTGGCGCCGTCCTGGGCGATCGCTGCCGAATCGCAGGCGGAACGAAATCGCCGCCCATTTCTCATCGGGTGTTCATTCGCAGTTTGTCGACGGAATCGGGCCAGCAAGGTGTGGCGAACAACCTGGCCATCATGCTCAGGATCATGAAAGCATTTGGATTTGACCGCATCTTCATTGAAACCGTAGGTAGCGGCCAAGGCGACGTCGCGGTTCGAGATCTGGCCGATGGCGTGGTCTTGGTGG
>NZ_ANOG01000320.1 GCF_000346295.1 Rhodopirellula maiorica SM1
GTTGCCATCCAGTTTTCCGCCGGGCACATCGTACAGGTCAAAGCCAACGCCGCGGCCTTGGTTGAGCAAATGGCGTCTAACGGCCTCGAAGCGAGCGGGATCGTAATGATCCGGTTCCGGCATTGGGACGCGATTCGCGGGGTCGGCGGTCAAGCACAGACGGAAACTGTAAACCATTACATTCGAGTCGCCTTGGTCCACGGGGCCCGCATCGGTTGTGGTGATCAGCGGCAAGATTTTGCCTTCGTCATCCAGCCCCGAAATGTTCATCTTTGCCTTGGTGAACTGTTTGCCCGCCAGCGACTCGCCATACTCGCTCTTGCCTTCGCGGCCGATCGTCCAGCTGACGCCCGCTGCGGCCATCAAGTCGCCTTCGTAAGTTCCATCGATAAATACTTTGGCCGAGAAGTCACCGGCATTGGTGTGTAGCGTCGTGATCTTCGCGCCCTCTTTGGCGACGGACTCGAGCACTCGTTCGGTCAGCACCGTTACTTTGGCTTCGTCGAGCATCTGCTGCGTCACTCTCGCGGCCACATGCGGCTCGTAGGACCACTTGCTTTGATCTTTGACGCTGACGTCGTAGGGCAACGTGATGCCACGTGATTTGTAATCTTGTTGGATTCGGCGATGCCATTCATCGAACAGCCCCATCACGGTGCTGCGAACCGTTTGATTCGAATCGCTAAAGCAAAGACCGCCGGTGTTGACGCCGCCCACATGATCGGTGGGTTCCAGCATGATGACCGAAGCCCCTTCGCGTGCCGCCGCAATCGCCGCGCAAAAACCGCCTGGGGTCGAGCCATAGACGATCACGTCGGCTTCGGTCGCGGCTTGGGACGGCGAGCTGAGGCTGATTACAAGTGCGACAGCGACGAGCACGGGCAAATGACAGGAAGGACGTCGCGTCTTGGAAATGAAAAACATGGTGGGGAAGATTATTGAGGTAGGGCGGGGGGAAGCATTTCTCTGTAGCGAAACTCGCCAGAGTTCCTAGTGCTTCAACAGCACATATAGGAATTCTGGCGAATCCCACTACTCGAATATCACTCAGTGGCCTGCAAGACGATGAACCGTACAACAGTGTTCGCTCGCTGGGACAGCCGATATTACGAGACATCTGAAGGCCGTGGGAGCCAGCCAAACTCATGATGAATTCGGCTGCGGCATTTCTTTGACCGATCGTTACTCGGTTAGTTCTTTGACGCGAATGTCACGCCACAGTACGGTGCCGCTTTTGCCGGCATGGATTTGCAGTCCAAAGAAGCCTTCGGGATAGCTGCCATCATCAACCCAGTGAGCCGCGGGCACACCGTTGAGCCACGTTTTGACAACGTTGCCCTTGGCCATGATCGTCAAGCGATTCCAGTCGGTTTTCTTCAGCGCCGCGCGGACCGCTTGATGCTCCTTCAACCACAGCGGATAGAAGTATCCACCACAGCTTTGGCCATAGATGCCGCCGGACCAATGGCGGTCGCCGGTAATGCCTTCCATTTCCGCTTGCGGTCCAAACACGGTTTCCGACTTCACGCCTTTTTTCGACTTGGATGTTTTCGACTGGGCGCGAAACATCACGCCGGAGTTGCCATTGGCTTCCCATTTCATTTCACAAGTAAAGATGAAATCACGGTAATCATCTTTGTCTGTGGACAGGTAGGTGCTTGGCGATCCAGGAACGCAGGTCCCCTTCAGCAAACCGTCCTCCACCTCGAACAAACAGCTACCACCCTTTGCAGACCACCCGGTTAGATCTTTGCCGTTGAACAGCGACGTGAACCCTTCGGACAATTCAGGTTCCTCATCGGTGTTCAGCAGCATCTCGTCCGCAGGGGGGATGTTTTGTTGATTCTTGTACTTTTCGTACCAGTCCTTTTGTTGAGGATCGACTTCGCCGGCACGGGTCATCCCGCCAGCGACGATCACGCCTCCCACGACGAGGGACATGATGAATGGCTTGATCGATGCGAACGCTGGATGCAACATATTGAGTTCCTGTCAAAGTTGAAAATAGAAAGTTGAAAATAGGGTGGAGGGGGTAGAGCTGGTTTTAATTGCTGACGCTAAGAATACAAACGAATTTTGGGATGGAGGTGAATGACTTTTCTTATGCCAACGCTTCACGAACGACATCGCCGTGAACGTTGGTTAGACGTCGCTGAATCCCATTGTGATAGAACGTTAGTTTTTCGTGATCGATTCCAAATAGATGTAATACCGTGGCATGAAAATCGTGCCAAGGGATGGGGCGTTCGACTGCTTTCCAGCCAAGTTCATCGGTGCTGCCGACGGCGATTCCTGGCTTCAATCCCGCACCGGCCATCCAGCAACTGAATCCATAGCGATTGTGGTCGCGTCCTGGACCGACCTTGTTCGCAGCGGATTGGGCAAACGGGGTGCGTCCAAATTCGGTTGTGAACAACACGAGTGTATCATCCAACATGCCTCGTTGCTTCAAATCACGCAATAATGCTGCGACCGGTTTATCGATACGTCCTGCTTCGATCGTGTGGTTTTCTTTGACATTTTCATGAGCATCCCAACTGGCACGTGGGCTGCCGGCGATCGGGCCGCCCGAAAACAGTTGCACAAAACGTACGCCCTGTTCCAACAGCCGACGTCCCAGCAAACAGCGTCGGCCCATATCCGCAGTCGTTTTTTCGTGGATGCCATACGCCTGTTGTGTCGTGAGCGATTCGTCAGCAAAACGGCTGACGCTGGGAATCGATGTCTGCATCTTTGCCGCTAATTCGTAAGACTTGATCCGCGCCAGCAGTGCCGCATCGTCGCCGTTGCGATCAGCATGGGCTTGGTTCACGGCAGCAATAAAGTCGCGAGTCGCAATATCGGCGGCACCAAGATTTTGTGCTGGGAATAGATCTCGAACCGGTCGATCGCCACCACGAAGCACGACCCCTTGATGATTCGAGGGCAAGAACGAACTGCTCCACGTGGACGCACCTGTATTCGGGGCGCCGCGTTCATCATTCAGTACGACATAGGCTGGCAGCGACTCATTCTCCATTCCCATCCCATAGGAAATCCAGCTTCCCATCGAGGGAAAACCATTGAACTCAAAACCGCTGTTGGCCAAGAATAATGCCGGAGTATGGTTCGCCGATTTCGATTCCATCGACCGCAAAATGGTCAGGTCGTCGGCGAGTTCGGCAATGTGGGGAAACATCTCCGAGATCAGTAGTCCACTTTCACCGCGAGGTTTAAATTCCCAGTCTTGTTTGCGTAGCAGTCCCATTTGGCCAAAGAAGAGATCCACCTGTTCGTCGGTTTGCAGCGATTTTCCGTGTAGCTTCGTCAGCGCGGGTTTGGGATCGAACGAATCGACATGGCTGAGTCCACCGACAAGACAAATGTGGATCGCCCGTTTCGCTTTCGGGTGAATCGACGTTTCCGCAGCTGATACGCTGGATGATTCGCGGGCGATCAACGTCGCAAGCGCAGTGGCCCCAAGTCCACTGATGCCCCAATTGAAGAAGTCTCGACGAGTGGTGGTCGTGTTCATAAAGTCATGTACTCGCACGGAATTTGACATCTTTGGCTGGACATCGTTTTTACGCTGTTCAATTCATCACAAATTCGTTGAGATTAAAAAGCCCACGGCACAAAGCCGCCAACCCATGATGGCGAACAAGTTTCTCGGAAAGGTCTCGCTCCTGCGCGTCGGGGGCACGCGAGATGGCGAGTTGCCATGCTCGTGTGACTTGCTCGTGAAGATCATCTTGGCATTCGGATTGAACCCGCTCTGCCATGGCATGGGCCATTTCGAGAACAAACGCGTTGTTCAATAGACTCAGTGCTTGAAGCGGCGTTGTGGTCACGGCGCGACGCGGTGCCGTGGACGCCGAGTCGGGGCAATCCAATGTATCGAGCAACGCACTTCGTCCGCCTCGCGGGTTGAAACGATAAACCGTTCGCCGCCAAAACGCTTCGTTGCGGGTGTCGATCGGTTCATAGTAGGTTGTGCCGTTGTTTTCGGTTACCGAGACGTCGACAAAACTCGGTCCACCTACCGCGTCGTCCAACCTTCCGCTGGCCACCAGCATGGAATCTCGGATCACTTCCGCATCGAGCCGACGTATTGTCCCTCTCCACAGCAAGCGATTGTTGGCATCGATTGATTGCCCCTTTGCATACTGTCCCGGATCATGTCCGCGCGAAGCTTGTCGATAGGTTTTCGACGTCACAATCGCACGATGCAGCGATTTCATCCGGTAACCGTCCGCATGAAATTTGAAGGCAAGATACTCAAGTAGTTCGGGATGCGTCGGACGTCCGCCATTAAAACCGAGGTCGTTAGGCGTATCGACGATGCCAACGCCAAAGTGATAGTGCCAAATGCGATTGACCATCACGCGAGCCAGCAGCGGGTTCGCGCCGCTGGTCAACCAGTGGGCAAGTTTGCGGCGACGCTCGGCTTCGGGAGCATCAACCGCTAAATTGAAATCGCCTGATAGCTTTGATATCGCCTTCAATCCTGCTGGCGTAACAACATCGCCCACATTTGCGGGGTCGCCACGCAATAATACGTGCGTCGTGACGCCCGGCCCCGGAGTCAACGTATAGATTTTGGCCTTCGTCTCGGCAGAGTGTTTTTCAATAGCCTTGCGTGTCTTTGCGATGGCTTTTTGTAACGCCCTTCGGCGGTCGCGTTCTGAAGCCGTGAGTGACGCTTCAATCTCGAGTTGGCTGACGTGACCCGCCAACGTGTTTGAGGACCTTCGGATCTCTTTGGCTGACAACGCGCGATCGTAGAAAGCCACGCGGTGTAGTTTGGCCCGCAACAATCGATTTCCGCCAGCGGGTTTGTGTCTCAGCCCGAATAGGATCTGTGATTCGCCCGCCTCATATTTTTGTAGCGGTGATTTTCGAATCGACTTTCCGTACGCTACGCCGTCACGATAGCCGATGATCGTTCCGTCGGTTTGATAAACGATGGCAATATGCACTGGCCGGTTCACGGCGTCGGTTTCTTGGTCTGCGGTGAACGAATCGGTGCGTGCAAAGCTGTTGCTTCCCGCCATCCATTGCCGCGGATCTTTTTCAGCAAAAACGATCGCGTCAAAGATGCCGCCATTGGATGACTGTAGCGAGATTGCCGCACCGCCGCGTTGATCCAATGTATCAAGTTGTATCCATGCCTCGAGCGTTTTCTCGCGAATCGACGTGGCGATTGCTGGCGTCTGAACATAACTTTGCCCATCCAAAATCAGCATGCCTGATTCGATCTTGGCGTTTCCGATCGCGGTGCCATGTAAATTGCCGATGCTGTCGGACAAGTCGTTGTCGAAATCCCAACGCGCAAATGCCAAAGGGGATTCTGTGATCGGGGCATTCAATCCGTCGCGTTTGGCAATGATCGCGCGGCGTGCCGCTTGATCGATCACAGCCAATTCCTGTTGTAACGAGCCTAGTTCGGAATTCAGCTTGTTTAGTCGATCCACATCCTCGGGCGTTTGTTCGACGCGTTCACCGAAGCCAAGCCCCGAGATCGACGACGCCATTTGGTAATACTCGCGTTGAGTAATCGGATCAAATTTGTGGTCGTGACAACGCGCACAATGGACGGTCAAACCAAGGAAGCTTTGGCTCAGCGTGCCCAGCACCTCTTCGATCTCGTCTTGGCGAGCCAGTTCACGCATTCGCGGGCTACCGCCGACAACGGTGTTATGAACCCCTGCAACCCAAAAACCGGTCGCAGACGCTCCTTCGATTCCGCCACGAATTTGGTCGCCGATTAATTGCTGACGCACAAATTCGTCGTAGGGCATGTCGGCGTTCAGTGACGCGATCACCCAATCACGATAATGCCAAGCATTTTTGCGAGGCGCGTTTCGCTCGAAGCCATCGCTTTCGCCGAAACGCACAACGTCCAACCAGTGACGTCCCCATCGTTCGCCATAGTGTTTGGATGTCAACAGATCGGCGACCACGTTTTCGTACGCCGCATCGGATGGGTCCGAGACAAACGCAGCAACTTGTTCCGGAGTCGGCGGAAGTCCGATCAGATCAAAATAGACTCGCCGTATCAGCGTGCGAGGATCGGCTTGGTGGGCAGGCTCAAGACTGGATTCTTGCAAGCGATTCAAGACAAAGGCATCAATTGCGTTGCGAGACCATTCTTCGTTTGCAACCACAGGGGGCGTCGACTCGCGAAGCGGTTGTAGCGACCACCAATCACGTCCGGCGCGAGTCGATGTTGACTTCGCGTACGGATCAATCGGGCTGAAGCCCCACGCTGCTCCCTCGTCAATCCATTGTTTCAGTGTGAGTTTTTCTTCGTCGCTGAGCGGATGTTTGGGCGGCATCTCGTCGGACTCGACTCGCTGCCACAACACACTACCGTTTGAGTCATGAGGAACAATCGCCAACCCACTATCGGATTGCGCCATGGCCAAGTCG
Organism: Rhodopirellula maiorica SM1; assembly: GCF_000346295.1. Taxonomy (GTDB): domain Bacteria; phylum Planctomycetota; class Planctomycetia; order Pirellulales; family Pirellulaceae; genus Novipirellula; species Novipirellula maiorica. Next base: position 6,412 of record NZ_ANOG01000320.1, read on the forward strand.
ACATCGTCAAGCGACAATCCGCCTTCGGCTTCCTCGCCCGCGTGACACTCAAGACAATGAGACACAAGAATGGGCGCGACCACGCTGTCGAAATCGATTTTGGGATCGTTAGCGGTCTGCTGTGCCACGCAGACCGCCGAACTCACCACGAATCGCAGGAATACAAAAAGCAACAACGCGGATGGCAAAGCGGTAGCATGTGTCAAAAATCGCATTTAACCGATCTCGGGGTAAGTCCATGGCGCTCGGTACTTTCGTTTCAGAAGTCCGTTGGCTTCGTCGTCGCCAATGATCCGCTCGGACTCGCCGTCCCACCGCACGCTGCGGCCAAGTTTCAGCGACAACATCCCTAACAGACTCAGCGTGGTGGCTTGATGACCGATTTCGATATCCGCCACCGGACGACGCTTCGATTCGATCGATTGCAAAAAATCCGCCCACAGCAATTTTAGGTTGTGTCCATCGGGCTCCTGTAATTGATGGTCCTCATGCACCACTGGCTTGCGGGCATCGTCGGGATAGAACGTCCAACCGTCGCGCCATCCCATATGGAACGTTCCCTTGCTGCCATAAAAATTGCATCCCACTTTCGATTTCTCGGGACCAGCGCCGCCGAATTGGCGATGTTCCCAAATCGCGGTGAAGTCGTCGAATTGGTAGGTTGCGATTTGCGAATCCGGTGCATCCGTGGTTTGCACATTCTCGTTTAATATTGCTTCGCCGCGGACCGGACGACCGCCGCTGGAGTGGACGCTTTTAGGTGATTGTTGGTCACACCACCACAACATTTGGTCTAACCAGTGCACTCCCCAATCGCCGAGCGTGCCATTGGCAAAATCAAGATATTGGCGAAAACCACCAGGATGAATTTTGCGATTGTACGGGCGCAGTGGCGCCGGACCACAATACATCTCCCAATCGAGTGTCTCGGGCGGAGCACTATTTTTGGTTGGGGTTTCTGCACCGCCGCGGCTGTGAACAAACATTCGCACCAAACCAATGTCTCCGGCCCCACCGTCTTTCAAGAATTTCATTCCCGAAACGTGATGGGGGCCAATGCGGCGATGCAGTCCGACTTGGACGATTCGATCGGCGGCCCGCGACGCTTTTAAAATCGCCTGGCTTTCACCGATCGTATGCCCGGTCGGTTTTTCGATGAAGATGTGAGCCCCGGCTTCGATCGCCGCCAGTGTGTTCAAAGCATGCCAATGATCCGGAGTCGCGATGATCGCAATCTCGATCTCTTCTTTTTCAAACAGCTCACGGAAATCCGAATACAGCTTCGGCTCTTCCCCCGACAGATCATTGACCTCTTCGGCCGCAATTTCCAGTTTGTCTTGGTCCACATCACACAGGGCTACGACTTTGGTTTGTCCAGCCGCCATCGCTTCACGCAAGATGTTCATGCCCCACCAACCCGATCCGATCAGCGCGGTGCGGACTTTTTGCCTTTGCTGCTGCATGAATTTTGGGCGCGGCGACCAAAGTCGAAGCTGCAACGGTGGAAGCGATAAAGGCACGTCGATCAAGGGACATCGAGTGGTAATCCGTAGAGAGATGGGGGAAGGAGGGAGGGAATCGCGAGTTCGCTATTTTAATCGCGGAGATCGACGCAAGCGACTTGGCCCTGGATCGATCGGCAAAAAACGCGTCCCGAGGATAACACGGGAACCGTCCAACATTTGCCGTCGAGCACTTTGGCTCGCGAAATCTCATGAAATCCATTGGGAGTTGCCGGTGCCAAAACCAATTCGCCCACTTCGGTCAATACGATCAATTTGCCATCGGCAAGACTCAATCCGCCCGGTTTTAATTCGTCTTCGGACCAAACGACTTCGCCGGTTTCCCAGCTTAGACAGGTCAGTCGAGCACCGGCTTCCATGTCGCCGTCGATTCCATACAAGTGGCCATCGTACAATAGCGAACCATGCAATTGGTTCAGCATGTTCTTGTTCTTCCAGATCAACTCGGGTTCGTCGTCGGTCAATTGGAACAAAGCCGCGCCACGATTGTATCCCGAGCAGAGGAACATCTTGCCATCGTGGATGATCGGGTCGGCGGCGTTACAACCAAAGCTGGTCAACCAGCGAAGTGACCACTGCGGTTGCCCCGTTTCCAAGTCGACACCGGTAAAGGATCGACCCGAGGGGAAGACAACTGTGTGGGTTTCATGGATTGGCACCGGAGAAGCATAGCCGCACTCGCGGTCCGGCGAACTCCAGATCAAATCGCCATTGTGTTTGTTGACGACCGCACCGGATTCACCCAAGGTCAGTACTAATTTGTCACCGACAACAAGCGGCGCGGCGGCAAATCCCCAACCAGGCAGACGGACCTCGGCGACGTCCGCGATTTGTTTCTGCCAGCGGACCTCGCCCGATTGGTTGTCAAAACAGAACAGGGCACCGGCACGACTGAGGACATACAGCCGGTCGCCGTCGATGGTCGGCGTGGTGGTGGGACCGCCTTCGAAATCCCGGGCATCCAACGACGCGGGATAGGCGTGCTTCCAAATCACATGACCATCGCTGGCGTCGACACAGTAGACCACGGCATGATCGTCGACATGCCCGAGCGTGTAGACGCGATTGTCTTGGACCACCACCGACGAAAACCCGGTGCCGACGTCGATCGTCCATGCGATCGGCAGCTTGCCCGACGGCCACTCGGCCTTCCAATCGGTTTCGCTGGAAATTCCATTCAGATCGGGACCTCGCCATCGATACCAATCTTCGGCAACCAGCGTGGCAGGAAAAATACATGCAATGATGCTGGCAGCAAAAGCCAACATCGCAGGGGCCCATTTTTTAGAGACCCGTTTTTTAGAATACAGCAGCTTGGGTGCAACGAAGGGGGGGAATGTTGCGAAGGCAGGAGATTTCATGCTGCCCAGTATAACACGCGTCCAACACAACTGGAGCCCAGTCATCGTGATCAGCGGGACTCAGCAAGACTCAACGAGAGAGCGGTTCGCTGGGGGATAAGAGGGCCTGCTGCTCAGCCGGGCGATCCGATTCGGTTGTCACCGTCGAATGACGCGTGCGTGGCGGTCGACCCGCCCGTTTCCAAAGCTCGACATGTTTTTCTTTGACCTCACGCAGATCGTCTTCGGTTTGCGAGGCATATTGCTGAGCATCCGCGATCATCTTTGACACGGTTCCGAAGCGTGGGTCCGCGCGAACCACGCTCGATTGCGACATGCTGTCAATTTGTTGTTGAGCGACCGCCAACTGTTGTTCAAGTTCGGCGACGCGTGAGTGGGCGGTTTCAACTTCATCAAGCGTTTGTTCGTCAAATTCAACCCCCGCGAACGATCGAATCCCAGCGTCACTCAAAATTTCACGAATGGCCGACGGGGCGAATAGCAGTGCCAGCATTGCCAACACAATGATCAGCTCGCGAATTGCGGCAAATCCGTCTCGAATGGATGCGTATTTGCTAAGAGGGGAATCCGACATGATGCCATCGAACATCCAAAGGAGTGGAAGCGTTTTTCGTCTTTTCGCTTATTCAAGTACGTGGCGTCCAGAGCGATTTAGCCGGCCGAAACGGGGGGGCAGCCAACGGTGTTAGTCCAATGCCATCGACTTTGGCAGTCGCTGGGTGATTTTCTTAGCGGAGCGGCGCGAGCTCGCGCCCATGGCTACATCATGTCGCCACTTCGTGGCTGGGTGGCTTGTTGTATCTTCGCTTCCGTCCGGCTTGCCCGGA
>NZ_ANOG01000321.1 GCF_000346295.1 Rhodopirellula maiorica SM1
AATCGGCATATTGCTGTTGCCAACACTCGATCACTTGTTTGGCATTGGTGTCACGAGGCCGCACGTAGATCGTCGACAAGATTCCGCGATCCATCGGTGTCAAATGGGGAGTAAACACGAGCGAAATTTCTTGTCCGCCAATCCGGTGTACCAAGTCTGCCATTTCGGGTTGATGACGATGGCTGCCGACCCCGTACGCCGCAATCGACTCGTTCACCTCACAGTACAGTGTCCCCACTTTGGCACTTCGGCCAGCACCACTGACACCGCTCTTGCTATCAACAATGATGTCGTTGGCTTCGATCATTTGCTTGGCGATCAGCGGAGCGAGCGGCAGAATCGCGGACGTGGGGTAGCATCCGGGATTGGCGACGAGGTCGGCATCGCGAATTTGCTCGGCATAAAACTCGGGCAATCCGTACACGGTTTTTCCGATCCGTTCGGGCCAAGGATGCTCGACGCCGTACCATTTTTCATAAGTGGCTTGGGACGACAAACGAAAATCGGCACTAAAATCGATCACTCGGATATCATGGTCGATCAATTGTTTGCAGGTTTCGGCCGACGCACCATGAGGCAAACAGCACATCACAACGTCGCATTTTTTTGCCAGTGCGGCGGGGTTCAAGGTTTCGATCGGCACATCACAACGACCCGCCAAGCTCGGGTGAATCTCCGCGATCGATTTGCCGTCTTCGGCGCGACTGGTTGCCGCCACCAGCTCGGCTTCGGGGTGAGCCAACAGCAATCGAGCCACTTCGAGTGCGGTGTAGCCAGTTGCACCAACGATTCCAACGCGGAGGGTCATATCGGGGTCTCTATCTTGAAGAACAATAAGGATGGATTTTTGTAGCGGTGCGGCGCAAGCCGCCCGGTCTAATCCGAACGTTTCACTCGCCTCCACCGGACGGCTCGCGCCGTGCCGCTACGAAAGTAGATGGCAACCACTGGGGGATGCTCAGG
>NZ_ANOG01000322.1 GCF_000346295.1 Rhodopirellula maiorica SM1
CCAATCACCGCGGCGATTGTGACGGTCGCCGGCCAGCGCGACTTACCGCTCAAAGGTTTTATGGTTCGCAAAGAGCCCAAAGGTCACGGCATGGGAAAACAGGTCGAAGGGCCTGTCGAACCGGGCCAACGTGTTGTCATCGTTGAAGACGTGATCACCAGTGGTGGCAGTGCGATTAAGGCCGTCGAGGCAGCCGAGGCATTCGGATTGAAAGTCGAATACGTGATCGGCATCATCGATCGATTGGCCGGAGGGGCTGAAGCCTTTGCCGCTAAAGGGCTCGAGTTAAAGGTGCTGACGACGATTCGCGATTTCGGCATCGTGCCGGAATAGATGGACACCGCCAATCGGCACGAAGATTGGCGTGATTGACGAATGGATTCACGTTGGTTGCGGAGCGAACCTTGGAAACATCACTGCACCAACAACTTAAACGCTGTTACGCCCCTGACGAAGCCAGTACGGAAGTTGTACTCGGTGATTACCGTATCGATGCGATTCGTGACGATGAGCTGATCGAGATCCAATGTGCTTCACTATCGGCGATTCGTGACAAGTCGCAAAAGTTGTTGGCACGGCACAAGCTTCGTGTGGTCAAGCCGGTCGTGTGGCGGACGCGGATTGCCAAGGCGAAACAGGCGGGGGGTGCAATCACGTCGAGACGGATGAGTCCCAAACGCGGCGATATCCTCGAAGTCTTTGAGGATCTGATCTACTTCACGCGAGTCTTTCCGCACCCCAATCTCGTGTTGGAGGTGCCGATGGTCCAAGTGATCGAGACTCGCATCCCAAGCAAACGTCGGCGTGGCCGGCGACGCAAGGATTACAAGGTGCATGACGTGGGACTCGAGTTGATCGAGTCGACTCACGAGTTTCGCTCGGTTGATGATCTATTGACTTTGGTCAATGTCCCCGAAGGCACGACCGCGTTCAATACCTCGGACTTGGCCGGTTGGATTGATCGTCCCCGCTGGGTGGCCCAGAAGATCGCCTACACGCTGAAGCATATGTCGGCGATCGACATGGTGGCGCGGCGTCGCAGCGGAATCATCTACGAACGCAAAGCGGCGTAGTCATGGGGTTTAGCAATTAACAGCGAGGAAGGAGTGTTTCCGTGTGTTCGCTGCTTTAGCAATTGCAGTGATGCATTTTCCCGATAAGGAAAACGCGAATTCACGGTAGCGAAAGTCGCAAAGACTTTCGGCCACGCGAGCAAAAACCAAAACTCTCTGCGAGTTTCGCTATGAAATTGTCTCGCGGTTCTACCCGCGGCCGTTGCTCGAGGGAGCACTGATTTTCAGCCGGCGGCGTTTTGTCGCGATGGTCGCCTTTTTGATGCCAAGTTTCTTGGCAATTTCCTCGTCCGGAATCTTGCCCAACATCTTGATCTCTTCGGGAGTCCAAGTGTGACGTGCTCCGTTGATGCGAATTCCGTGACGACTTCGGTAGCCGCTAATTGCACTCACCGGAATCCCGGTTTTCTCGCTGACTTTGGAGTCAGGAATTTTGCCGAGCATCTTGATCACTTCGGGGGTCCAACGCGCTTCGGTTGCCGCGACCGTGGGATTTTCGATTCCAAGCGATTGACGCTTCGCGATCACTTTGCGTCGGCCGATTTTCATTCGCCGGGCGATCTCTGCGTCCGACAGTTTGCCGAGCCATCCGAGTTCTCGCTTGGACCATTTACGCGCCGGACGTCCCTTGCGAATCGGCGCGATCCCAAGCGATTCACGTTTTGATGCTACCGTCGTGGCATCGAGATCCAGGCGGCGTCCAATCTCTGCGTCGGAAATGTTGCCTAGCCACTTCAATTGAGGTTTGGTCCAACGGTGTCGCAACTGTTTACGCGAGTATCCGAAGGGCTCGATCCCCAGCTGCGCACGTTTTCGCGAAACGGCGGTCTTCGTCACACCCAATTTGGCGGCGATGTCGACATCCGATTGGGTGCCAAGTAAAGCGATGTTCTTCTTGGTCCACTTTGTCCAGCCATGTGGAATGATGCCGCGAACCTGCCGGGCCGCTTGGATTGCCTCAATCGGCAATCCTGCATGATTTGCCAATTCCGCATCCGGAAGTTTTCCAAGTCTTTTTCGTAATCGTCGTAGGGAGTTTTGTAGGCATGGAAACTGTTCGATAAGAGATCAGATACGCTCAGGTGATGTCAAATGTCCCAGTGCAGAGGTTCAAGTGACGTCGGTCCACGAGCCGTGAAAATGCTTAACCAAAGTTATGAAAACAGAAATTGGGGCGCTTCTCAATAGTTTGCGATCCGTAAATCGCACTTTGCGCGTTCTTTGCGCCTATAATTCGGGGGGGGCGGTTCAGTGCGGATTGTCTAGGTAGCTTTCTGACCCCTTTGTCGTCTGGAAGCTACATCCCGGAACGTTGGAGATGAGGCTGTGAAAATTGTTTGAAAGTCAATGGAGTGCCGAGTTTTACGCGTTTTTTGCGTTTGATTTGCGAGTTGGGGTCATGGCGGATGCGGGGGGCAACCAAACTTTTGACGCCCATGAAGCCGCTCGGAGGCCGATGCGGAAACTAAGGGGGCAGCCTGCTACTGCTTGCCATCCTCGAAGTGACGCGCAAGAATGCGCACTAAATAAAGAGGGGGGGCATTCCTGGTTTTCGGTATCCCGAAGACTATTTACTTAATGGGAGTCGATTTGAGGATGAATCAACGGGGAACTCGAGTTCGATTGCCGTGTCAGGACCCGCGTCTTGAAATCGAAGTGACCGACGATGGCAGCCGTACACTGATCAATAAGGCGACAGGGGACAGCTATCACAGTTCTTCCGGGGCGCTCTCGGAGACGCGGCACGTCTATTTGCTCAACAGCGGCGTCGCGGAGCGATTGTCAATGCACCGAGCCACCCGTGTCTTGGAAATTGGGCTGGGGACCGCGATGGGAATGTTTGTCACGCTGGATCAAGCGGTCCAGCACGGAACCCCGCTAGAATATTTCGCGCTTGAATACGATTGGTTGTCCGCGGGGGTGATCCGCAGCCTTGCGCCGGAGTCTTGGGTCGACAATCCCGCCGTCGTTTCGGACTATCTGCGTTGGCGATCCACGGTCGACCAGGACGCACGATCAAGCGGTGGCCAGCATCAGTGCGGCGGGTTGGGCGAGCTCCACGATTCGGGGGCAGCACCTGTGTTTCGCTGGCAAGCCGGACCCGAACAGGTCGTTCAGGTACAGGTGGTCGACGCGTTGCGATGGCAATATGACGGTCAACCTTTTGATGCAATCTATTTTGATCCCTTTGCGCCTGATACCAATACTGAGCTATGGCAGACACCAATGCTCGGATTGATGTACAAGGTGCTGAACACGGGAGGTCGTCTGGTCACCTATTGTGTGAAACGGGAGGTGAGAGACCGTTTGACGTCAGTCGGATTTGAAGTTCGTAAAATTCGCGGCCCCGAAGGTGGGAAACGAGAGGTCTTGGTCGCGCTGCGGCAGTAGAATGGGGAGGTCTGGCTCGGTCCCGGTTGGGGTACGGCTGCGGTTGCCTCAAGCGTCCGTAGTGAGCGGTTCGCGATGCTGGCAAATCGATTTACTCGATGGCGAATCCGAATCACGGTTGATATATTGGGCTCAGGCCAGAACTTATGAATGGTATAAACGAACTCGTCGAAAAAAGCGTCAAAGGGCAACCGGGGGAAACGGACCGGTTGTTTACGTTGATGTATGACGACCTGCGGCGATTAGCAGGTCGATTTTTGCAGCACGAGCCGATGCGACAGCGACTCAGTTCGTCGTCGTTGGTCCACCAAGCCTATATGCGGATGGTGGATCAATCGCGGATCAATTGGCAAGGCAAAACGCACTTCTTTGCCATCGGGGCTACGGTGATGCGGCGGATATTGGTCGACCATGCTCGCAAAGTGCGGTCGCAAAAACGCGGCGGGGGTTGGGAGCGACGGTTGTTGACCGACGAAGTCACGTTTCAGCTCAGCCGCGATGACGATGTGGTGGCTCTGGATGATCTGCTGAATATGCTTGCGACCCTCAATCAGCGTCAGGCACGGATCGTCGAGCTGCGGTTTTTCGGAGGGCTCACGATGCGTGAAATCGCCGCTGAAATGAATATCGGTCTACGGACGATCGAGAAAGATTGGGCGATGGCTCGCGCTTGGATGCGTCGCGAGTTGCGACGTGGTGACGAGGATGGCGGCGATTCAAGCACGGAGTCTGAATCGGATTGATGAATGCCGATCGTTACGCTCGTGTCCGAGACCTTTTTTTTGCGGCTGACGAACTCTCCGGGCCAGCGCGACAAAATTTTCTCGAGAATGAAATTGGGGACGACAAGGAACTGATGGCTGAGGTTCTGTCGTTGCTCGGCGAGCATGACGCGGAACACGCACAGCGTGAGGGAGCAAAAGCATTGCCGGTTCCCGCTCCTCGCGAATTGGGGCAACCGGTGGACGTATTGGAAGACGCGGTTGAGAAAGCGGAACCACGTCGTGCGGCCGAGGCGACGAAGGTTCCTTCGACATCCGAGCTGACTTATCCTCCCCGCAAAAAGTTATCACGCAAAAAATCATCACGCACAAAACCATCGCAACCCGATCCATTGGACACCAAGCGGGGTGAGAAAAAGGTCTCTGCGTCCGAGATCACCCAACGTGGGGCGGAACGCACACACGCTTCGCCCAAAGATTTCGAGTCGAGGGGGTCAAAGGATCGTACGTCGCCGAGCGAATTGCTGCTGGCCAGCAAATCGCGTCGGGCGCGGCGTATCAATTCGGGTTGGTTGTGGTTGGCTGCGGTGCTGCCCACGCTGGTTGTTGGTTATTTGACCTACCACAGTGTTTCTGACAGCGTCCAATTGGCGCTTCGCAACGAATTGACTGGCGTCAGCAACAGCGTTGAATTGGCGACCGGTCGGTTCCTTGACGACAAAGCACAACTGGTCCAATCCTGGGCTCGCCAATCGTTAATTCGTGATTCGATCCTCGGTTTGGTCGAACTGAGTGATCGCAAATCGAAACTTGATGTTGCCGAATCTTCCCCATTGGCAGCCCAAATTCTTAGTGAACTAAAAGTTTTGTCGGGAAAACCAGACGTCAAGTTCGTTGTCTGGAATCAGTCCTTCACGACGATCGCCAGTTGGCGTGAGGATCATTCCGACCTCGGTCAGCCGGTGATCCCCAGCGGCACATCGGACGTCGCTCGAGTGCTGCGTGGTGAAACGGTCGTTTACGGTCCCGATCGAGGCGACGGTCCGGCCAGTCTAACGGAGGTCGAAGTTGGCACCGCCGACGAATCCATCGAGCCGATGATGGCGTGTATTGTCCCCATTCGCGATGAAAATTCCGAAGTCGTCGCCGCATTGCTTGTCAACAGCATTGGGCTGTTCAAAGAGTTCAATGAATTGTTTCATGAGAGCAGTGTGACGAGCGGATTGGACATTTATGCGATCAACCGTGATGGGAAAATGATCAGCGTCAGTCCTCATGCGGCAAGCTTGTTCCATCGTTCGCAATTCGACATGGATCCCGACACGATCGTGGCAAGTTTGCGAGTCAGTGATCCCGGCGCCGTGATCACCGACAGCATTCGCGACCAACTGGTTCGTCGATCGCTGCCGTTGACCGAATCTGCATCGTCGGCAACCTTGGGCGAATCTCTAGTGCGGCTCGATCCGTATTCAAATTACGCTAGGAGAG
>NZ_ANOG01000323.1 GCF_000346295.1 Rhodopirellula maiorica SM1
CGCAGCACCCGACTTCGAGAACCCGGTCGACTCGGGCAATGACAACATCTACGACGTCGAAGTCACCGTCACCGACAACGGTGTCCCGAACCTGAGCGATGTCCAAGACATTGCTGTCACGGTGCAGGATGTTGACCCCGAGAGCACCGCGGTTGACGACACTTATGGAGGCATCATCGGCAATGTCGGGCTGAATGTACCCGCTGGCAATGGGCTATTAGCCAATGACCTCGGCGGCCCGGCGAACGTCACCGCAGTGAACGGCGGAGCCAACGTCGGCATTGCCACAGCGACCACCCATGGCACCGTCACGGTGCAAGCGGACGGTAGCTTCCTGTACGAACCGGACGCTGGAAACCTGACGGCGGATTCGTTCACCTACGAACTCGACACCGCCACCACCGCGACGGTGAATTTAACGTTCGGCACCGATCTGGTTTGGTTCATTGATGTCACGCCTAGTGGCGCCGGCAACGAAGGCACGCTCAGCGATCCCTTTACATCGATTGCTGACTACCACGGCGTTGCTGCCGCAGGTGACAAGGTCTTCATTGCCGAAGGCAGCTATACTGGCCCGCTGAATCTAAATAACAACACGATTGTGATTGGCGAAGGCGCCAGCGGCACAACCGCGTCCTTGCTGGGCGTCACTGAACCAACGGATTCTCGCACGCTACCCGGCGTGGGCGGTACTGCACCGGTGATCACGTCCGCAGGCAACGGAATCAACCTCGCCTCGGGCAACACGATCCGCGGTGTTGACATCGGCAATACAACCGGCACCGGGATCTCTGGTGTTAGCGTTGGCACCGCCACGGTCAGCGACGTCAGCATTACGGGGACTGGCGCGGGAGTGAACATCATTACCGGAACGCTGGCCATGAGCTTCGACGAGATCTCTTCGAGCAATGCCGCCGGAATCACTTTGAGCGGCGTGGGCGGCGATTTCGACGTTACCACCGGCACGATCGACTCGGGAAATTCCACCGCAGTCAGTATATCCGGCAATCCGATCGATCTCGGGGTGACGCTCGGAAGTGTATCCTCCAACGGAGCAACCAATGGTATTGTGCTGAGCAACACCACCGGCAGCTTCACGGTCACCGGCGACGGTGGATCCTCTCAAAATGGTTCGGGCGGCAGTATTCTAAACAGCACCGGCGACGCCATCTCGTTAACGACCGTGACGAATATCTCGTTGGACCAGATGACAGTCGACGATATCGGTGGTCACGGCGTGTTCGGCACCGGGGTGGTAAATTTAAGCATAAGTAACAGTACCTTCGAAGACATTGGCGACGTGGCAAACGAAGACGCCTTCTCGTTCCGCACCCAGACCGGAGGTACCGACAACAACCTCAGCGGTACCTTCACGCTCGATAACGTCGATGTCACACGGTTCCACGACACCGGCGTCCACATTTACAACGAGACCGGAACATTGACTGCCAACATCATCAACGATTCCGATTTTTCAGACAATGATGACACCAACGGCGTGTTCGGGATCAACGTTGAAACCGAAGGGGATGCCAACATGACGTTGCTGATCAACGGTAGTGATTTTGATAACATCGAGAGTAACATTGTCCGTTACGACGCAGGTTCGACCGGCATCAACGATGTGACAATCCTGAACAGCACTTCGGTCGGCGGAGGCGGTCCCAATGACTTCCCCAACGGTGGCGGTATCGAGCTGCAGGCCAACAATTCTTCGTCAACCACCTTCGATATCCGCAGCAATACGCTCGTCGACATGCGTGGCGATATTGTCAGGATCGTCAGCAGTTCTGGTAATGGCAACTTCGAAGGTCGAATCGGCGGTCCCAATGCCTCTGACGGCAACACGCTGAGTGGATCGGCGCAGGGTGACGGTATCCACATCGAGAACTTCAGTCACAATGCGACAGGCATCGAAGTCTGGACGATCTTGGTTCAGAACAACGAGATTGGCATCGACACGAGCGGGATTGCCGGCGGCCCATTCAATGGGATCGGGGACGACGGGATCCAAATCAACATCGGTGACCATGACGGAATCTCTAATATTACGATCGCTGACAACCAACTCGGCAACATTGCCTCCGAAGGAATCAAGACCTTCTTCGACGATGATCTGGCTGGCGGAACCAACCCCGACAATCGATTGAGTATCACGGATAACACGTTTACCAGCATCACGAGTGGTCAAGGGATCGAGCATGATACGCGAGACACGGCCGAGACCTGTCTGCATATCGCGGGCAACACGCTAGGCACCGCCGAAATTATCATTGACGTCCGTGACTCCTCGACGGCCACGATTTCGCAAGCGAATGTAGCGGCATTGTCGGCGGCCAATGGCGGTGCGACGGTGATCGAACAGAACAACGGCATCAGTGGATTCAATGTCCCCTGCAATCCGGTATTGCCCGGCGCTCCGCTGCTGCTCGAATCAGAACCGGGTTTAGTTGCGGGTGGTGTGCTGCTCGATGCATTAGGGTTGAGTCATGCGATTTCCGAGGCTCATAACTATTGGACCCGACAGGGAATCTCGCAGTCACAACAATCTCAGTTAGCCAATGCGGAATACTTCATCCGCGATTTGGCTGACGGCGTGTTGGGACGTGCGTTCCGCAACACCGTGTATATCGACAGCAATGCTGCCGGAATCGGTTGGCAATTGGGATCGGGGCTCGGCATTGACCTGGTCGATGTGTTGACGCACGAACTCGGGCACGTACTGGGATTCGATGATGTTTACGATTCGCATCGCGAAGGTGACGTTATGTATGGGATTCGTAGCCCATCACAAGATCTGATCAACGCATCTCGAATGAACGGGTTTGATCATGCCCTGTTACTAGGCAGCAGTTCCGTCGACCGTTTGATGTCTGATTGGGATGACGATGATCTAAGCGATTCACTAGGAATCGACCTGCCTGTTGATCTACAAACGAAGCGGCGGGGCAAAGCGTCACCATTCACTGGAACGATTGATTTGATTGATGTCGTCGATCGTCTCCGTCAGCAGTCGGACGGCGAATCCGCCGCTGAGGAGCAACGTGAGTCCGAGGAAGACACAGTAACGCTGTTAGCCGAAGGACGAAGTTAAAAGCTTTTCAAGTAACTTGTACGCACATGAAGGGGTCGGAAATGCGAAATGACCGCAGAGATTTTCTTAAGACCGCCGCCGCGGTGGGCGCCGGCACGGTTGTCGCCGGCGTGACAACAAGTCATGCCAATTCGCCGCGTGGCGCAGAGATTGATGCCTATTCCGCGCATCTTGGAAGTGAATTCACGTTCTCGCTGTCCAATGGCAATGGGTTCAAAGCCAAGTTGACGGAAGTCAACGCATCCTCCAACACGCCCGCAGGTCATCGACATCCGTTCTCGTTGGTGTTCACCGCAGCGGACGGGCTCGAAGTGCCACAGGAGGTTTACTCGATCAATCATCCGCAGTTCGGCCATCAGCAATGGTTGATTACGCCGGTGGATGGTGTTGCATCGCAGACACGCTTGGAAGCCGTTTTCGGATGAACCGATCTGGCTGATCAAACTTGACTGATCAAAAGCAAGCGAATACGTGACTCGAAAACATTGAGGAGGAGATTGGTTGGACATTGAGAAACAAGGTCAATTCAAGCTGGATGACTTTACTGCCCATGTGGGCACTGAATTCATGATTCATTCCGCATCGGGACAGGTCGTCGTCGAGTTAATCGAAGCGAAGCCGTTCGCGGTGCCTGGCCAGTTTTCGCTGCTGTTCCATGATCGTAATGCGTCGGTTCAATCGTGTTTACCTCAATCGTTGTATACGTTCACCCACGAACAGCTCTACGAACAAATGTACTTCATCGTGCCGGTCGGTCCAGACTCGACAGGCAAGGGGATTCTTTACGAGGCCGTGTTCTCTTAGCTCACGGCTGTAATCTCTCAGCCCGCTGAGATTTTTTAAACTTTTCCGCAACAATGCAACTTTCATAGGAGTCTCTCATGGCCGAACCCTTCCTGGGCGAAGTCCGACTTTTCGGCTTCAATTTTCCGCCTCGCGGATGGGCCCAATGCGATGGCGCTCTACTGCCAATTAATCAATATCAAGCACTCTTTTCGATTTTGGGCACTACCTATGGAGGCGATGGGCGGACCACCTTTGGCTTGCCCGAACTCCGCGGTCGTGCGGCGGCCCACAAAGGAGCCCTGCAGGGCGGTGGAGCGGATTTTAGTTTGGGACAAAAGTTAGGGGCGGAGTCGATCGTATTACAAACGGACCAAATTCCGCCGCACACCCATACTCTGCACGCCTCGGGGAACAACGCGAACTCGAATGTCGCTGCCGGTAATCTTTGGGCGACGGCGCCCAATACGACATACCATTCGCTTACGCCCGGTGGCCCCACGGCGCTTTCCGCGCAATCCGTTGGAAACGTCGGTGGTTCGCCGCATGAAAACATGCACCCCTTTCAAACAGTCAACTTTTGCATCGCGGTACAGGGCACGTTCCCGTCACGCAATTAGTACCCCTCGCCTCTCAGCACACACTCCCTGCACTTCAGGAGACAATCATGTCAGACCCTTACATTGGCGAAATCAAAATGTTCGCTGGTAGCTTCGCGCCTCGAGGCTACGCCAATTGCGATGGCCAGCTACTCGCGATCTCACAATACGAAGCCCTTTTCTCACTGTTTGGGACCACCTACGGTGGCGATGGGCGGACGACTTTCGGATTGCCCGACTTCAGAGGACGAACGCCGATACATCACGGTAGCGGACCAGGATTAACGCCCCGTAACTTGGGCCAAAAAGGCGGTCAAGAAATGGTCGCCTTGACGTCTTCGCAGACCGCACAACACAAGCACATTCTTTACGCCGAAAACGACTCGGCAAACGAGACGAGTCCAGCAGGCAATGCGATGGCCAACACCACCCAGCGGATCTACATAAATGAAGCACCTGTGCAGATGCATCCTAGCGGAATCGGCAATTCGCCAGGGAGTAGCCAGGCACACCCAAACATGAGTGCATACCAAACGATTCGATTCATTGTCGCCCTTATCGGGACCTTTCCGTCACGATCTTGACTTTGCCAAATTCCGACTACACACCGCACACGTCCAGAGGAACTTACTCATGTCTGAACCATTTATTGCAGAGATCAAAATTTTCGCCGGCAATTTTGCTCCTCGGGGCTACGCGTTTTGTGATGGCCAGCTGCTTAACATCTCTCAGAATACAGCCCTGTTTTCGTTGATTGGAACGATGTATGGCGGCGATGGACGCTCTACCATGGGACTTCCCAACCTAAAAGCCCGGGTACCTGTTCATGTTGGCAACGGACCAGGCTTAAGCTCTCGATCCCAAGGCTCGACCGGGGGAACGCCAACCGTGACGCTAACCGAGGCTCAAACTCCGCCCCACACGCATGGCTTGTTTGGAACCAACGAAGATACCGACGAAGAAGGCGAGACAACCGCGGCTGGCAATCTGACCGGCAAGCCCGGCGGTGCGGATGGAATCTATGCCCCCAGTGGCAACAATGTGCAAATGGCGGATGCATTGAGCACTGTCGGAACTTCAGGGCCCCATGACAACCAAATGCCAGTATTGGTGCTCAATTACATCATCGCCCTCACCGGTACCTATCCCAGCAGAAGTTGACGGTGAGATGATGACGATGAGGTTGTTACCGTCATCCTTGTAAACGCAGACCATCTCGATGGAAAATTAAAATCGTGGCTCGACCGTTAAACATCGCTTTCCGATCCATTGCTGAAGACGACCTCTCGTTTCTGTACCAGGTCTACGCGAGCACGCGTGCCGAAGAGTTGTCGTTAGTCGATTGGGACGATGCGCAGAAGGAACAGTTCCTGCAGATGCAATTTGCCGCGCAACATAAGTACTACCAAGAAAACTACTCCGACACCGTCTTTGATGTGATCGAGGTGAATGGCGAGCCCGCCGGCCGGTTGTATTTGCAGCGTCGTCGTGACGAACACCGCGTGGTCGATATCGCATTGCTGCCCGAGTACCGCGGCAAAGGGATCGGCCGCAAAATCATGCAAGACATTCTCGACGAAGCGGGGGCAGCCGGGTTGCCGGTCCGCATCCACGTTGAACACAACAACCCGGCGATGCATCTGTATCAACGGCTAGGATTCGAAAAGATCGATGACACCGGCGTCTATTTCTTGATGCAGCGATTACCACAACCATCCTCTTGTCCGCAGGAAGAGGCCAATACTTGTCAATCACAATCCGACGCGTAAGCGGTAGGCCGGATCAAGGACGCTGAATCCCGCTGGATCGCCGCACACGGTTGCCTTTTCGTATTGGCTTCCACAATGAAACCATTTGCCACCGCGTCCGCTGATCCCTCTTTGCCGCACGACGTCTCTCCATCCCCCATACGGAGCTTTCGCATCATGTCCGCTTCTACCATCAATGAATCGCCTTGTGACAACGCAGCCAATCGGCGTTCGTTCCTGCAGCGCGCATCGCTGATCACCATCACCGCCGCGGGAATGACTCCTGCATCTGTGCTTTCGGCAGCCGACGAAGAGAATC
>NZ_ANOG01000324.1 GCF_000346295.1 Rhodopirellula maiorica SM1
CATGTCCTGCGGACTGGCCAACGGCGACTCATTCGAAAGCATCGATTCCTTTGCCCACTGGATCAAACCCGGCCACATCTTACCGACCAAGATCAACGGTGTGTCATTGAGGTGATGTACTTGAAGCAGTTGCCACACCATCAGCGTTTCCAGCACGGTACCAATACCGCCAGGGGCAACCAGGAACGCATCCGATGTGAGTACGAACTGATGCAGCCGCGTAAAAAAAGTGCGGTGTTCGAACGTTTGGCTGACGAACGAATTGATTTCTTGTTCGAAGGGCAGATCGACGCGGATACCGATCGACTTTGACCGCTCCGGTGCACTCGACGCGCCTTCGTTGGCAGCTTGCATCAACCCGGGCCCTCCACCGGTAATGATATCGCAGCCCATTTCCGCCAAAGCGGCGGCGCAGCGTTTGGTTTCTTCGTAACCGAATGTGCCTGGTTGAACGCGGGCCGATCCGAAAATCGTCACACGGTAACGATCTCGTTTGGATGGCCGTAAACGGGTCAAGCTATTGACGACATCCCACAGTCCCAACACGGCGCCGCTGAGCACCTCTTTGACCTGGTCCTCGTCCGCGAGACTGATGGTTGCTTCTTCACCCTCGTTCATGATTGTTTCCTTGTTGCAATGTTGGAGCATGTCGACGTTGGTTCGAACTTGGCGGCTCGTTGACTTTCATCTTCGCTATACCGGTTCATTCCTGTTTTTCCAGCTCGAAGTTCTCGCGAAACACATTCTGCATCAACGCGACGATCAGCGCCGTCGACCACCCCAGCATCAGCACCCCCACCACCGACTCGATCGGCCCCAGCAATCGCCAAGTTTGCGGCAGGACAATGTCGCCGTAACCGACGGTCGAATAACTCGTTAAGGAAAAATATAGGGCGGTGGAAAAATCGGGAAGCATATCGAGCCAGCAGTAAGCGACCGCCCAAATCGCTGCCTCTAGGAGATGGAAGATGAGCATCAAGGAGACCACGTAGGCCTGTGTTCCAATCACCCACAGCCAGCGGCGTGCGACCTTCGTGCGTCGCAGCACGTCGCCGTGCGTCAATGCCGCGTAAGTACCCACACAGTGCATTGCCACCGTCAGAGCGGTCAACAGGACGGCGAACAGCAGAAACTTCATCATCGAATGGTACTGATTTGTGGTATTTGGCATCGCCGACGCTGGTTTCGCGTCGGATCCAATTGGTTACAAGTGATCTCATCATATAGCGACTGTTGGGAATACAAGTTGGTTTCAATTTGGCGATCGGTTCATACGTTGTCACCTTCCGTCGACGTTCCCTGTGGTCCGACGTTCGACTGACCTCCCCAGGCCCAGCCGCTGATGTCCGGCATGTCATCACCATATTTCTGAACATATTGCTTGTGGTCGATCAGCTTTTCATGGATTTTTTGCTTGAAGTACGCAGCACGAGCGCCAAGTTGTGGTAGCCGATCGATCACGTCTTCGCAGAGATGGAAGCGGTCCAAATCGTTCATGACGACCATGTCAAACGGCGTCGTGGTCGTCCCCTCTTCCTTGTAACCGCGGACGTGCAAGTTTTTGTGGTTGGTTCGCCGATAGGTCAGGCGATGAATCAACCACGGATAACCGTGAAAGGCGAAAATGATCGGCTTGTCCTTCGTGAACAACGCATCAAAATCGTGATCCGACAAACCATGCGGATGCTCGCTATGCGGTTGCAACTTCATCAGATTCACAATATTGATCACGCGGACCTTGAGTTCAGGCAGGTGCGTCCGCAACAAATCGACCGCCGCCAACGTTTCCAGCGTCGGTACATCGCCACAACAAGCCATCACGACATCGGGCTCCGACCCCATATCGTTACTGGCCCATTCCCAGATTCCCAGTCCGGCGGAACAGTGTTTGATCGCCTGGTCCATCGTCAGCCATTGCGGGGAGGGTTGCTTTCCGGCAATCACAACGTTCACGTAGTTTCGGCTACGCAGGCAGTGTTCGGTCACCGACAGCAGACAATTGGCATCCGGTGGCAGGTAAACGCGGATCACCTCGGCCTTTTTGTTGACGACGTGGTCGATAAATCCCGGATCCTGATGACTCAATCCGTTGTGGTCCTGTCGCCAAACGTGCGAGCTGAGGAAGTAATTCAGTGACGCAATCGGTCTTCGCCAAGGAATGTAGTTACAAGTCTTCAGCCACTTAGCGTGCTGGTTAAACATCGAGTCGATGATGTGGATGAACGCCTCGTAACAGGAAAAGAAACCGTGGCGACCGGTCAACAGGTAACCTTCGAGCCAGCCTTGGCATTGATGCTCGCTCAATACTTCCATCACTCGGCCGTTGGGCGACAGATGATCGTCTTCGGGATAGATATCGGCCATGTAACAGCGGTCGGTCACCTCCAGCACGTCCTGCCAGCGATTCGAGTTGTTCTCGTCGGGGCTGAACAGACGAAAGTTGTTGCTGTTCAGATTCCGCCGCATGACATCTCGCAGATACGTCCCCATCACCTTTGCGGATTCGGCAATCGTTGCACCTGGGCTCGGCACATCCACTGCATAGTCGCAGTAGTCGGGCAGCTTCAGATCACGCATCAGCATCCCGCCGTTGGCGTGCGGGTTGTCGCTCATGCGGCGGTGTCCCTGGGGTGCCAATTCCGCGAGTTCAGCGACCAACCGGCCGCCATCATCGAACAATTCCTCTGGACGATAGCTCTTCATCCAATGTTCAAGAATGCGGATGTGTTCTTCGTTGTCCATGTCGCCCATCGGCACTTGGTGGCTCCGCCAATAGCCTTCACACTTTTTGCCATCGATCTCGGCCGGGCAGGTCCATCCCTTTGGCGTACGGAAGATGATCATGGGCCAGGCCGGTCGTTTGACGGCGTCGCCGGACCGTGCGTCAGCCCAAATCTGCTTGATCTCGGCTGTCGCCGTATCCATGACGGAGGCCAATTGCTGATGAACCGCATCGGGATCGCTGCCTTCGACGAAGTAGGGCTTGTAGCCCATCCCCTCGAAGAGACTTGTCAGCTCTTGCTTTGGAATCCGCGCCAGAAAACATGGATTGGCGATCTTGTAACCATTCAAATGCAGAATCGGCAGCACGGCGCCATCGCGAGCCGGGTTGAGGAACTTGTTGCCGTGCCAGCCGGTGGCCAACGGTCCCGTCTCGGCTTCGCCATCACCCACGACGCAGGCGACGATCAAGTCGGGGTTATCAAACGCGGCTCCGTACGCATGGCTCAGAGCGTAACCGAGCTCGCCGCCTTCGTGGATGCTGCCGGGCGTCTCTGGAGCGACGTGACTGGGGATGCCACCAGGGAAACTGAATTGCTTGAAAAGCTTTTGCATCCCTTCGGCATCCTGGCTGATCTCGGGATAGACTTCGCTATAGGTTCCTTCTAAGTAGGCGTGCGCGACCAGCGATGGTCCACCGTGTCCGGGCCCGATCACGTAGATCACGTTCAAGTCGTCTCGCTTGATCACTCGGTTCAGATGAACACACAGCATGTTTAACCCTGGCGACGTTCCCCAGTGCCCAAGTAACCTAGGTTTGATGTGCTCTCGCTTGAGCGGTTCCTGCAGCAATGGATTGTCGAGCAGGTAGATTTGACCGACGGACAAGTAATTAGCGGCCCGCCAATAGGCGTCTATTTTTCGTAGGTCCTCGTCTTTAAGTACCTGGTTGCTGTTTTCACTCGCGGTGGGCTGCGTTTCATGAGTGGTTGTCGACATTGATCGTTTCCTTTTTGTAAGTAGATGAGGTTTACGAGGACGTGCCGTGCAACGGTCGCGTGGCTGCTTCGATCTCGGTCTTGTACTTCTGATAATCCACCGAGTCTGGCGGGCTGTAGTTCCAATTCTTGTAGAGTCCGATGACTCTTGTGAAGAACTCTCGGGCTTCGTCGCGAGTCTCAAAGTCATAGTCGCGATCAACGAGGCTTTGCAGCAGTTTCAAGCTTTCCAACTGGCGCTCGCGTGGCATGAAGGCGTCGACGTCATCAAAGGCGTCCTGTTGCAGATAGGCCATGTCGACCAACACCGATTTCTGCCAAGTGATATAGTCTTCGAGCGTGATGCCTTCCTCGCCTGTGACTTGCATCATTTGATTAATGGCATCACCTCGCTCGAGCAACGTGCGTAGTCGTTTGACATCACGGGTCCAATTGGGGTCGAGGTTCTTGCTCAGCCACGGTCCGAGTTGGTCCAAATAACGCGACCACGAGATCAGCGGATCGATAGCCGGATAGAATCGCTTGTAAGCCCGGTCATACGACAGGCCGAGGAACGTCTTGACCGTACCAAGTGTGGACTGCGTGACCGGTTCTTCGAAATTGCCGCCAGCCGGTGATACAGTGCCGATCATTGTCAGGCTGCCTTGCGAATCATCCGGACAGCGAATCGTCCCCGCTCGTTCGTAAACGCTCTTGATCGACGAATCGAGGTACGCCGGGAAGGCTTCTTCGCCAGGAATTTCCTCCATCCGTCCCGACGTTTCCCGCATCGCTTGGGCCCATCGCGAAGTCGAGTCGGCGATCAGCAGGACGTTCAATCCCATTTGGCGGTAGTACTCGGCCAGTGTGACGCCCATGTAGATCGACGCTTCACGGGCCGCGACCGGCATCGACGACGTGTTGCAAATGATGATCGTGCGGTCCATCAACGTGCCACCGGTGCGTGGATCTTGCGTCTCGGGGTACATCGTGATCGTCTCGACCACTTCGCCGGCGCGTTCACCGCAGGCCACCACTACCACGACGTCCACGGCAGCATAACGTGCGATCGTGCTCTGCAGCACCGTTTTGCCCGCGCCGAAAGGTCCTGGAATGCAGCCCGTCCCGCCGTTAGCGATCGGAAAAAACGTATCGATGATCCGTGTCCCCGTGGTCAGCGGCTCCTGGGCGTACAAACGCTCTGCATAGCGACGACGCAGCAGTGAGTCCGGAATCGTGCGGCGGACCGGCCACCGCTGGACCATCGTGATCTCGCGCTCGACGCCGCCTGATTCAATTCGCGCGACCGGATCGTTGAGCGTCAACTTACCTTCGCCGATCCAGGTGACGGTGACCGGTTCCTTTTCGCCAAACGGGACCAAAATTTTGTGAGTGAACGGTCCTTCGGGTACGGTCCCTAACACGCCGCCGGGCGAGACACGCGCACTGACCGCGACAGCCGGAGTGAATTCCCAGGTCCGCTGCGTGTCCAGCGGCGGAGCAGACACGCCGCGCGGCAGGAAAAAACCGTGCTCTTTGGCCAGGTCGTGCAGCGGATTCTGCAAACCGTCAAAGACGCGGCCCAGCAATCCGGGGCCCAGCGTGGCCGACAACATTTCGTCCGTCATCTCGACGCGATCGCCGACACGAACGCCCGACGTATCCTCAAACACTTGCATGTCCGCGGTGCGACCGCGGATGCGGAGCACTTCGGCTTTCAGACGCTCGTCGCCGACGCACACGTAGCCCACTTCGTTCTTCTTCACCGATGATTGTTCGTCGATTTGAATCAACACCAGACTTTCGCGCACCTGGACAACGGTCGCCGTTTTGCTGTACGACGCCCCTTCCGGGGCGTCTTGGTGCATCGTACGGCCCGGAAGGGCCGTCCTACTTTCATCCTTAGACATGCGTCACCTTGTCGATTAGTTCGGTAAATCGAGCTTTCGCTCGTAAAGGATCATTCGCGAGCCATGCCCCGAGCATGTCCCACTTGAAAACAAATGCCATCACCGCTGCGAACCCGAACATCGATTGCTCGGCGCACCGCGTCAGCCACTGCCAATTTAGATCCATCAGCAGCCGCTCCAAACCGATGGCATCGCCGGCTGACAATCGCTCGCCCACCATCGGCAGCCAGGGATAACGGTATTGCAAGCCAAAGTGGGGCGTGTCCCAATGTTTGCGGATCGAATGCACGCTGGGGCCGAATCCGAAAGCATCCGAATCCGCAGGCCGTTCCAGCCCGTCATGTCTTCGTCGCAGCGCGGCGATCAGAGTCTGTTGTGTCATGCGAAATTCGATGTAGTCACGCAGCGGTGCGTCGAGTTGTGTGTCCGTCAGTCCCTTGTGTTCGATCACGAGATCGTGATCTGCGTATCCTGTCAGCCGTCGGCAGCGCCAGCCAACCAACGGTCGGGCGAGCTCCAACTGCACGGCGTGTTTGGGTTGCAACCGACTCAGTCGCTGTCGCAACCGCAGCGGCGTGATGGGCAACCAATCCGCTTTCTCGAAGTGCGGCAAGTGCGGCAGGCTACAGATTAGGTCGTAGTACATAACAATTGATCACTTGTAGAACGGCCCTTCCGGGCCGTCGACCGAAATTGAAGTAGGACGACCCTTCCGGGCCGTTGGCTAAAACAGATTGCTGTACGATAGCCCTTCCGGGCTGTCGACTCAGACAGACTACTGTACGACGGGCCTTCTGGGCCGTCGGCTAAAAAGACGGCCCGGAAGGGCCGTCCTACTTGTCACTCTGCACCCTCCAAAATCGCTTTAAATCGCGGGACCATTCGCTCTGAAATCAGTCGTGCGACGGCTCGGTCGGAAAGATCGATCTCCAGTTGATCCTGCACCAACTGGACGCGAGCACCACCTTCGACTTCGTGCGAGGGCACCAGTTCAATCCCCTCACGCAACATGTCACTGGATAGGGCAAGGATCGCCTGCTTGCCCTCCTCCTTCAGCGTGGCTTCACCCAACAGAGCCTTCGAAATCCGAACCTCGATCTCTTTGTCCTGAATGAATTCTTCGGCGGCGCGGCCGGACAGCACCAGCACAAGATTGCGAACCAGTTGCTCATCGTGCGTGGCCTTTACGACTATTCGCTTGACAAAGTCTTCAAACCGGGCGACAACGCGAGCCTTCAGATCCAGCACCGTATCGCGGGCAGCCAGTTGCAGCGCATCGAGTGACGCCGTCCGGTGGGCTTCGATTTCATTCTTTGCCTTAGTCTGCTCGGCTTCGGCTTCGGCCTTGGCAGCTGCGACAATCTCGGCCGCCTGTTGCCGGGCTTCGCGGAGCAGTCGATCGGCCTCGATCTCCGCCGCCTGTACTCCCTGATCGCGTATCCGCTCGATCAAGCTTTGAACGCCCGCCGACGTGTTTGTGTTTTCCTGCATCGTTGTGCCTTCTTCACAGTAGGACGGCCCTTTGGGGCCGTCGTTTAATTCTCTTCGACGGGCCTTCTGTGCCGTTGCTTGATTCTTTTCGACAGCCCGGAAGATCCGCCGTTTAATTCATTTCGACGGCCCGGAAGGGCCGTCCTACACTCGCAAAGTACGATGGCCCTTCCGGGCCGTCGCCAACCTATCTCATTCCGGCAATCGTCCTGCCAACACGAGTGCGAATACGAATGCAAACACCGCGAAGCCTTCGATCAACGCTGCCGGAGCGAGCGAAATACCAAACACTTCTGGTTTACTTTTAGACGCATTGATCGCCGCGGCGCATGCCGAGCCTTGGGCCAATGCGCTGAACATCAGCGCGACTCCCGACAACGCGCCCAGCGCAAACATGCCCGGCGAGTTGCCTGATGAGATCGCAGCCGGCAGCGCCATCGTGACCACGATGCCGTAAATGGTTTGTGAAGAGGGCATCGCCGCGACGCCGACAAAGCGGCCGTAACCGCTTTCGACCTCCAGCATCGCGCCGCACGCCGCCATGCCACCGCGAAGACAGCCAATCATGCTGCCGACGGCTCCTAATGCGAGCGGCGCGTACAGTCCAATCCACCCCAATGTGAGTGCAATCAATTCCATGTGGAACCTTCCTTTCGCCGAAAAGGGGTGAAACGACGACCGTCGTCTTTCAAACCCCAGTTGAAAAATTCGATAACGTTCAGCCGCAACCCATGAATCACTCCGCTGGAAACTCCCAACACCAGGTTCAAAGAATGTCCGAACAACAATACCAGTAGCGCAAACAAAAGTCCGATCCGCGGCAAGCCACCGTGAATGTCCGACGCCATGTCGTTAAAGGCGGTGGCAAGCGACGCCGACGCCAATCCGAGCGCAAACAATCGCAAGTAACTGAGGACATCGCCGAACGCCGCAGAGACCTTGGTTAGCCCCAGCATGCCGCCCAGCAGTCGGCGCAGTGGCTTTTCATGCCGAGCGGTGTATCCGACGACCATTAGCAATCCGATTACGACCATGACCGCTCCGATGACCTTGAGCGGTTCGACTGCGGGAATCGCCGCGCCGGCACCGACTAGCAGGCCGCCACCAACCGCTGCGGCCCAACCCCACGAAGCGAGACCGTCTTGCCAATCGTTGTAGCGACGCGCGTCCATCACGTTGGCCAGGATCACGTGTATTCCACCGACTAGCACCGCCACGCCCATCATCAGTGCTGAGTTGTTCATATCCAGCAATTGCAGCCGGCCGAGCAGTGAATCCGGTGACGGCGTGAGCCCAAAGTAGCTGCCGACCAAAACGCCGTACAACACTGAGACCAACACGATCAGTAACAGCATCGGCCGGAAGCGTTGCCCGGTCGTGCGTGTCCTGTACGACGGCCCTTCTGGGCCGTCTTGAGCATTCCTCGACGGCCCGGAAGGGCCGTCGTACATGTTGCCAGATAGGTCGTCGTTCGCGGGTCGGCCAAGTCTGCGCCAAATGAACAGCAACCCCAATCCCAACACAAGTCCGTAGCCGGCATCCGCAAGAATCATCGCAAAGAAGATGGCGAAGGATACAAACACGATCGACGACGGATCCCACGTCCAATAGCCAGGCGTCATGTAAAAAGTGACAAGGTCCTCTCCCGCTTCCACACGAGCTTCGTTGCGCATCAGCGTGGGCGGATCTTCCCCGGGTGCCGGCGGCCGGTGCTCGAACACAATGCCACGTTTGTTCGCTAGCTCGGCCAGCTCGTCGATATGTTCGCACGGAACCCAGGCTTCCAACGCAAAGACGGGTTCCAGGTCCGAAGTTTGCTGCGCGGCGCCCGCACGAGCGGCAGCGTTTTCGAGTTCTTGCAGACTACGGGCCAGTAGCAGACACCACCGGGTTAGATAGGCTCGCTCGGCTTGCGTGTCTTCGATCGCCAACTCCACCTCCTCCAATCGCCGGCGAAGTTCAATCGGTGAACGCGAACCGATTCGCTCGCGCGGTACCGGCATGTCTTTCGGCTCCTCAGCCGAGACCACGACGACATAGCAAAACCGCTGGTCGCGGGCGGCAACCTCCCAGGCACCCCCCTTTTCTGCGACGAGCTCTGCGTGCTGTTTGAGCTTGATTACGTCCTTGTGCGGGACGACGTAGAACCACAGCCGTAGGCCGCCCATTTGCTCGGGTGACGCAAAGGAAAAATCACCAAACGGCTTGGCGGCTTCCAACCGCAACAGCAAATCGTCGCGTTGCGATTCAAGTGACTGAATCTGGGTCTGCAACTCCAACGCTCGCTGCTCGACTTCGGCGGCATCGAACTGGCTTCGATCATGCACTTGGTGACGCCGTTGCGGCGACGCCAGCAGAAACTTCAACGCGTCACGCGAACGCGTCGATGGCCCGCCCACCGTCGCCTGCCCGTCGCCACCGAGCGGAATGATTTCCAGACTACCGAATCGATGCAGATCGTCGAGTAGTTGTTCTTTTTCGCTGCTTAAACCGACAAACGTGGCTCGCTCTAGAGCGACAATGCTCATGACTGTTCCTCTTCGGTATCCCAGCCGCCGCCGGCTTGTTGCTGTTTGACCTTGGCCAGTTTTGACGTGATCACGGCGGCACGTTCGGCGTCACCCAAATAGATCCGGATGCGTTGGATGTTTTCCTTGGCGGTCGGAATCAGAACCTTGTCAAACAGGTTGACTCGCTGCGTGATACGCCGGACCGCCTGATTAAGGATCTCGACGCGTTGGCCGGCGATGCGGGCTCGAACGCGTGCCTCGGCAGCGTCCTTGAGCCGCGTGACCAGGATGTCAATCCAAGCGGGTGTGGCCACCCGCGAGTAGTCGGCGACAACAAACTCAACATGTTCCAGGATCGGCAACCGAGTGCCGACGACGTTTTGTTCGCCCACTTGGTAGCCGTTCATTTCCACCAGTCCGCTCAAATCCAATGACTCATCGGCGAGCATCGGCAGTTCCTGCCCAATTCGCGTTTCCAACGTCTCCGCCGCCGCGATCGCTTCGGAGTGTTCTGCTCGCGCCTTCTGTGCTTCGACCGTCAGCTGCCGCCGCTTCAGGTCCAACGATGGCAGCAGTTTGGTGTACAGTTTCAATTGCTGCTGCTGTTGCTGAAGCGAGTTCTTGCTGAGTCGAAGTTTGGCCATGATCGTTGTAGTTGCAGTAGGACGGCCCTTCTGGGCCGTCAAAGTGGATTGTGGTAAGACGGCCCTTCTGGGCCGTCGAGACGACACACAACGACGGCCTGGAAAGGCCGTCCTACACTGCCCCTGTACGACGGTCCTTCCCGGCCGTCGCTAATGTTTTGTCGACGGCCCGGAAGGGCGGTCGTACTTATTTCGGAAAATACTTGTCGACTAGGTTTTGTTTCATCAATAACTCCTGCGGCTCAAAGCACTCGGCCAACGTCTTCCAACAGAGATCTAGTGCTTCGGTGACCCCCATCGAAACAGTAATGTCCATGAACCGCTCGCGGAACAGTCCGCCATATTTCAATAGTTTTTCGTCGAACGGCGACAACTCGAACGCCATCGCTTGTTTGCGTCGTGCTTCGGCGGCCTCGGAATAGAAGCGGATCATCGTGTTCATGATTTGCGAATGGTCTTCGCGTGTTGATTTGCCGATCACATGCTGTTTAAGCCGCGACAGCGAACCGAAGGGATCGATGATGCCACCGTGCAAATAGAACTGTCCTTCGGTGATGTAACCGGTGTTGTCGGGGACGGGGTGGGTGACGTCGTCGCCGGGCATGGTGGTCACCGTCAAAATGGTGACTGACCCGGCGCCTTTGAAGTCGCATGCTTTTTCATAGCGCTGAGCGAGCTGTGTGTACAAGTCGCCCATGTATCCGCGGACCGCTGGGATGCGTTCTTGGGCGACACCGATTTCTTTCATCGCGTCGGCGTAAGCGGTCATGTCGGTCAACAGCACCAGTACGCGTTTGTTCTCTTCGACCGCGAACTTCTCGGCCACCGCCAATGCCATGTCGGGAACAAGCAATCGTTCGACCAGCGGATCAGACGCTTGGTTGACGAACATCACGGTCCGTCCGAACACGCCGTGCTGTTCAAAGGCAGTGCGGAAGAAATGGTAGTCGTCGAAGATCAGCCCCAAGCCGCCGAACACCAAGACGTCAGCATCGGCTTGAAAGCCGATCCTGGCCAACAATTCGTTGTGCGGCTCGCCGGCAACGGAAAAGATGGGAATCTTTTGACTCTCGACCAAGCAGTTGAACAGGTCGATCATCGGGACGCGGGTTTCGATCATCTTGGTCGGCATCACGCGCATCACCGGATTGACCGTCGGCCCACCGACGGTCACATGTGGGTCGGCCGACAGGTCGGGACCGCCGTCCATCGGCTCGCCCGATCCGCGAAAGATGCGGCCCAAAATGTTCGGTGAGTAAACCACGTCGAGCTGGCGACCGAGAAAGCGGACCGTGGCGTCGGTCGAGAGTCCTTTGCCGCCGGCAAATACTTGCAGACTGACAAGGTCTCGGTCCAACCCGATGACTCGGGCCAACGACATTTCACCGTCAGTGTTTTCGACTTCCGCCATATCGCCCAGTGCCACGTCGGTGGCGCGCAAACGAATCACATCTCCAACAATTTCACGGATGCGAGTGTGGCGAACGAGTTGTTGTAATTGTGCAACCATGTTCTTACCTGTAGGACGGCCCTTCCGGGCCGTCGTAGGAGCTTGGTTTTATTGACGGCCCGGAAGGGCCGTGCTACTAAATTGGTATGTAAACAGCCTATGCGTCCGTCGGATGCGTCACTGTACGACAGCCCTTCCGGGCTGTCGTAGGAAGTCGGTTTTAGTGACGGCCCAGAAGGGCCGTCCTACGGCGTGGTGGTAGGGGCGTCGTACAAGTCTTGAAAATACCAGCCGGCTGCTTGCCAGACGGGGTGGATCCAACGATGCCACTGGTCTTTGGGCAACCCGGCTTTTCGTGGATTGTTTCTGATGTACTGAACAACATGAAATAAATGTTCCTCGTCTCGAATGATGCGGTCGTAGCTTTCTTCCGCCCAAACCCTTCCGTGACGGTTTAAACGCTTATTGATTTGGAATCCGACGTACCCCTTCCAACTGTCAAAAATGTCCTCTAGTTCAAAACCACTAAACGGTTTTACGATCACATGACAGTGGTTGGGCATGATGCAAAAGCACGAAGTAAAATATCGCTGCTCCTGAAAATGCATAAAGGCGTTCGACATGAGCTCGGCATTGGCAGCATCACGAAAGTAGCATTCACCGTAACCTTCATCCATCCATCGGTCCGTACGCTGCGTAATCTCGCGTGCAAGCTCATGCCATTGTCGTTCCGACCGTGGAGGTAGATTCGCTCGTTCCCAAATTTCACGCCAACGTTTGAGCGCATCCAGCTTGTCCTGTGGCAGGGAATCCGCCAGCCGACAAGTCGCAAAGTACGTCGCACCATCTTGTCGCCAATGGGGAAGGTGCCGCTGATAAACCCGAATGGGCAAATCAGGATCAAGGCCGCGAAAATTCGGCGGAGCCGATAAGTTAAACGATTGCGATTGCATCACATCTCACTTGTACGACGGCCCTTCCGGGCCGTCTGTCAATTCGCTATCCGGCGGCCCGGAAGGGCCGTCGTACGGGTTTGTCGACGCCTCTTCCCGGGCGTCCAGTTCGTCGTGGAAGGACGGCCCGGCTGGGCCGTCTTTCAATTCGTTATCTGACGGCCCGGAAGGGCCGTCCTACGGGTTTTCTATAGCCGGCGGCTCGGAAGGGCGTTCGTACGGGATGCGGTAAAGCAACGCGTACAAGGTCGGCACCATCACCATCGTCAGCAGGGCGCCGACGATCAGGCCGAAGAAAATCGTTACCGCCAATGCGACCCAGAATACGTCCTGCAACATCGGCAGCACGCCTAGCACCGTTGTGCCCGCCGCATTGACCACGGGACTCAAACGCGAGACCGCTGCTTCGACAACCGCATTGTAGGGCGTAAAACCTCGATCCAGATTCGCGTTCACTTCGTCCAACAACACCACGACGTTCTTGATCATCATGCCCGACAAACTCATCGCACCCAGCAAGGCAATGAAGCCAAACGGCGTCTGCGTCAGCAACATTCCACTGGTGATCCCAATCATCACAAAGGGTATCACGCCGATGCAGATCAACATGGGCCGGAAGCCATTGAACAGTGCAACCAGGATGAACAACATGATGACAACGGCCGGAACGATACCGGGTGTCAGTGCTTCCTGAGACTGTTTTGCGCTCCAGTACTCGCCGTCCCAATCCAACCGGTAACCCGGCGGAAGCTCGATTGCTTCGAATTTCTCTACTACCGCATTACGAAGTGTCGGAGCCGTCACGTTGTTGGGAGAACACTGCACCGTGATCGCGCGGCGACGGTCCCAGCGCCAAATGATCGGGTCTTCCCAGGGGATCTCAACGCCATCGATGACCTGCGAGACAGGGACGGAGCGGGTTGATAGCTTGGGGGTGACCTGCAGTTCGTCCAGCGAAGTGGCGGCGCGCTCTCGCTCCGATTCGACATTGCGTGCCACAATCGGAATCAGATCATCGTCTTGTCGGTACTGGCCAACGACGACGCCGTCGGATGAACGCTTCATCACACGCGCCAAATCGTCGCGTGATACGCCGGCCCAGCGAGCACGTTCCTGGTTGTACTGCGGTGCCAAAGACTGAACCCGCTCGCGCCAGTTAACACGGACCTCTTTGGCCAGCGGCGTGTCACGCAGGATC
>NZ_ANOG01000325.1 GCF_000346295.1 Rhodopirellula maiorica SM1
GGGGGAAAACAAAGTGGCTACGAGCACGCAGAGCCAAGCTCAATCGGGCTGATGTTTTTATACCAGTGCGTGTTGGGAAAAAGGCTAGGTGCCAACATTTCGACTCGCGTCCGGCCGAGCGAGTCGATTCCGGTGTGGTTTAGCCGAGGCGAAATTGAGCGATTGCTTGAGCAATTAGTGGGAATTCATCGTTTGATGTTTCTGTTGTTCTACGGCGCAGGACTGCGACACAAGGAGTGTCGTCGGCTGAGGATCAAGGATGTTTGTTTCGACGAAGGGCATCTTGTTGTTCGCGATGAATCGGGAACAGACATTCAGACGGTGCAAAACCTGATGGGACATAAGGACATTGAAACGACGATGCGATAGGTTCATATTCGCCCGAAGCTTGGAAAAACCGTTAAAAGGCCCGTCGATACATTGCCGGATTTCTAAGCCATTCGTCATCGTCAGACCACGGGGACCGACGGAAGCCGGGAAGTGGTGAAACTGCGGTGAGCGTCTGCACCTTCGGTTGCCTGGGGTGCACGCTCTAAGTCCGCCCCAGCGAAAGTAGAATCGGATTATTGGCGACCGGCGCAGCTGTTGCAAGCGAATTCTCTGAGTTTTTTTGTTCGCTGCGGTTGTTAAGGATGTCGATGGTCGTTTGTGGGTGAGTCACCGATAGGGTTGGTTGATTTTCGGGACGCGGGGGCGGTGGAGATTGAGGTGTAGCAGGGAGATGCGGTGGAGAATGATGTTAATGATGGGAGAGAGATTGAAAAAGTTAAATTGACAATTGTAAATTTTAAATTTGGGGAGAGGTGTGCGTTGGGTGGACTATGCGATGCATCGGGGAAGGAGGATGGCGAGGGAACGCTGGCCGCTCGGACGAGATTAGGATTAAGAGTAGGATTAAGATTAAGAATCCGGTGAGCTGACGAGGGCTGCAACGGGAAGCGACGCGATCGGGAGAGGA
>NZ_ANOG01000326.1 GCF_000346295.1 Rhodopirellula maiorica SM1
TCCGCGCCGCCATTATCGGCAACTCCCAAGCACCGGGAACACGCACGATCACGATGCTGGCAGCATCATAGCGGCCCCCAACAGGGTACTTGTGGCGCCCTTGACCAACGAATCGCAGATCGCTTCGTTGTAGCGACTCGCGATGATCGCAATCTTTCCTTCGGGCAACTTGCCGTCCACTCCACTTACTTCAATCGACATCCTTCAAACTCATCAAAAATTCGGCGTTGTTCTGGGTTTTTCTAAGCTGTGTTACTAAATCTTGCATTGCGTCGGCGGGCGAAAGCTCAGCCAACGCACGGCGAAGCGCCGAAATCCGACGATACTCTTCTGGATCCATCAGCATTTCTTCGCGGCGAGTTCCGCTGCGGCTGATGTCGATGGCTGGCCAAACGCGGCGGTCGACCAGCGAGCGATCGAGCACAATTTCGAGGTTCCCGGTGCCCTTGAATTCTTCGAAGATCACATCATCCATGCGGCTGCCGGTATCAACCAGCGCCGTGGCTAGAATCGTCAACGACCCGCCTTCCTCGACCTTACGAGCCGATCCGAACAACGCCTTTGGCTTTTGCAGTGCTCCGGCATCAAGTCCCCCGGTCAACAATTTGCCGGTCGATTCGCCTTCGCTGTTGTGGGCGCGAGACAAACGCGTGATCGAATCTAAAAAGATGACCACGTCGACTCCGGTTTCGACCATCCGCTTGGCTTTTTCGATCACCATTTGCGCGACTTGAATATGCCGCTGAGCCGGTTCGTCAAACGTGCTGCTGATCACTTCACATTGCGGACCGCGAACTTCGCGTTCCATGTCGGTGACCTCTTCGGGGCGCTCGTCGATCAACAGGATAAAGACATAGGCTTCCGGATAATTCTTCAATACGGCCTTGGCCAATTGTTGCATCAGAATCGTCTTACCCGCACGCGGAGGGCTGACAATCAAACCGCGTTGACCAAAGCCAACCGGCGTCAACATATCGACAACCCGTGTGCTCAATTCCTTGCTATCGTGCTCCATCATGATGCGGTGATCAGGGTGTAGCGGCGTCAATTCGTCAAACGGGATCTGATTCTGGCGTCCCATTGGGTCACGGCGATTGATCGCCTCGATCCGCAACAAAGCAAAGTATCGCTCGTTTTCTTTGGGTGGCCGAATTTGGCCGGCCACATGGCTGCCGGTTTGCAAACCAAATCGTCGTATTTGGCTTGGCGACACATAGATATCATCGGGACAGGAAACGTAGTGGTACTGCGCACTGCGGAGAAATCCAAATCCGTCCGGCAGGATTTCAAGCGTTCCTTCGCCGAACATCAGCCCATTGGCTTTCATTCGCTGCTTCAGAATCGAAAAGATCAATTCTTGCTTTCCGCCTGCTTTGGCGACCTTGATCCCCTCGGCTTCGGCCATCGCCGTCAGCGCGTCTTGGGGCATCTTTTGCAACTGAGCGATGTTCAGCTGCGGCGTCTCGGAATCACCACTGGGAATCCCGACCTTCTCGCCGATCTTGTTCGCTTCGCTGACAATTTCTTCGGGCAACGACAACGGATCCCGCTCGGCATCGAGTTCGCGAATCCGTTGATCGACCTCTTTGTCGGGATGCCGGGGACGATGGTTTTGACGTTGGTAATTGCGGTACTCGCGCGGACCGCTCTTGTCGTTCGAGCCGCGACTATTGCGATCGCGAGGTGGTTGATTGGATTGCATGATGATTAGGCCGAGATCGATCGGCGCTGGCAGGACAGTCGATTGGAAAAGAGATGGGTAGGAAGGTGTGAGTGCGAGAATTCAATTCAAGCAGATCGGGTAGAGAAAAGAGAAATGTTTTTTGGGTTGGCTTAGCCGTCGTCGCTTCCGAAACAATGTCGATCCGGAGAGGATGCTCCACTGCAATCGTTTAACTTAGCGTAAAGCTGGCGGACCTGCTCGAAAAGATCTTCGAGCGAACCATCATTACGTAGGACGCGGTGACTAAGCCGGCGTTTATCTTCAATGGAAAGTTGGTTGGTTTCACGTTTGGAAAGCTGGCTTGCATCCCAACCGCGTTCTTCGGCTCGCTGCAACCGATGTGCCCATGGGGAATCGACACACCAAATCTCGTCACAAGCTCGATCCCACTTTGATTCGAATAGAAGTGGGACATCCAGTACCAGGACGTGAACGCCCTGGGCCTCCGATTGCCGGATTTGTTTTAGGATTTCGTTGCGAGTAGGCGGATGGGTCAGCGACTCTAAATAGTCTAATGCGGCGCGACTCGCGTCGTCATCCCCGAAAACCACCTCCGCAAGACTCGAGCGGTTGACTTTCCCCTCTGCATCGGCAATTTCCGAACCAAAACGCTCGACCAACTTGGCCACAACCGGGGGTTGATTCAGCACTTCGCGGGCAATCAGATCGGCGTTGACCCAGGTGGCTCCGAGTCCCTGTAGATAGCGAGCAACGGTTGATTTCCCACCCGCCGGAGCTCCCACAATGCCCACGATTACCATTTTTATTGCGCTCAAAACGAAATCGAAAAGCGGCTGTTTTGCCTTGCTTTGCCGCTAAATCTAGGGAGAAAGGACCGCCAAAAATCGGAAAATAAATTTGCAAATTTTTTTGTCAATCGGTTGCTAAAACGTCTTCTGCGTCGCAAACCCGAAACCAAGTCTGGTTCGCCGGCATTCCGTCATCCGTTCGTGTCCCCCCGCAACCGCGATATGCATTATCGATTTTAGTCGTATTACGGCGTGGGGCCTCGCCCGGTTGTGGTGGGAAAAACGGTCGATTTAGACCGGGTGGCTCGCCTAAACGCAAAAAATTTGGTGAGGTTTGCAATCTCAAATCTGCTCGGCCGAGAATACGCAGCACTAAGGTGACTTGGCGTTCAGGTGACGCGGCGATTTTCCGGCAGATATAAAAATGCGTTGCAGTTGGGACAGCGCACCAACCGCGATAGCTGCAATTGGCTCATCACCTGAGTCGTCAGCGTTTGGTAGCATCCACCACAAGAATCGCCATCGATCGGGGCCAGCGCCTCTTCTCCCTTCGATCCGGTCAACCGCTCGTAATCAGGACGCACGGAACTGGGAATTTCTTTTTCGGTTTCCACAAGCTCCGCTTGGACGCGTTCGAGCTCTGCTCGCAAATGCTCCATCTTGGCATGAACATCGACCACTCGTTGCTCGTGCTCGGATTTCTGCTTGTCGAGCTCCGCTTTCAGCGAATCCAACTCGGCTTGCAGCTCATCGATATACTCGAGCCCCTCGAGGATCTCATCACTGAGCACACTGTTGGCCTGTTCGTCTGCCGCAATCTGCTCTTTAAACGTGGTGAACTCACGATTGCTCGCCGCTGTGTTCAGTTTGACATTGATTTCGACAATCCGTGCCTCACGCGACTTCAACTGAAGTTGCTTTTCGTCCGAAGCCAACTTTGTTTTCTTCAGCTTCTCCTGCAACTCATCCACATCCGCTTGAGCCTTCGCGACCATGGCTTCCCCGGCTTTGATCTGGCGTGGCCCACGCGATAGTTGGCCACGCAGATCAGTCAATTGACGGTGGATACGGTGAAGCGTGCGAAGCAGTGAAGCGCTGATTTCGATATTCGAACCAGTAGACATGACGACAAGACCAGTGGGAACCGAAGCAATATGATTAACGGACCGTATAGCATATCGCTTTGGACGTCGATCTGACACCACCTGAGCCGCCACCGAAGACGCCGAAGCGTCCGGATCTCACAAAGTGCCCAGCGGGCACGTTCGCATAAAATGCAGCGAAAATCGCGGCTCAGTAGCGGCCGCCCTCAAGAGCAAACGAAACTCTTGACGAGTTTCGTTACGCTTCGTTTCGCAACGTTTTTCGCAGCACGGCGGTTTAGGCAGCCGTCTTCAGAAATTCGCTCAAGCGATCCGCTCGCGATGGACTCTGCAACTTCGCGACCGCTTTGGCCTCGATCTGGCGAACGCGTTCCCGAGTGACCTTGAAAATCCGGCCGCACTCTTCGAGCGTGTAGCTGTAACCGTCAACTAAACCGTAGCGAAGCCGGATGATCTCGCGTTCGCGGAATGTCAACGTCTTGAGCAATTCGTCGATTTTGCCTCGCAAGATTCCGCTGGCGGCCGCGCGTACTGGATTGTCATCTTCGCTGCCTTCGATGAACTCACCAAAGCTGCTGTCTTCGCCTTCGCCGACCGGACGATCCAGGCTGACAGGGTGGCGTCCGATGTCCATTACACGGCGTACCTCTTCCAGTGGCACTTCGGTGGCCAAAGCAATCTCTTCGTACGTCGGCTCGCGACGCAGCTCTTGCGTTAAACGCTTTTGGGCCTGACGCAACTTGCTCAACACATCAATCATGTGCACAGGAATACGGATCGTGCGTGCTTGGTCCGCGATCGCTCGGGTGATCGCTTGACGAATCCACCATGTGGCATAAGTGCTGAATTTGAAACCACGACGATATTCGTATTTGTCCACCGCTCGCATCAAACCGGTGTTGCCCTCTTGGATCAAATCCAAGAACGACAACCCGCGATTGCGATACTTCTTGGCGATCGAAACCACCAAACGAAGATTACCGCTGCTCAATTGACGCTTAGTCGCTTCATACTCATCAAAGTGGCGACGCACTTTGGTCATGCGGTTACGCAAACTTTCGGGACTCTCTTGAGTCACCAACATCAATTCACGTAGCTCTTGCTTTAGATCTGCGGCTTCGTCGCGGCTCATTGCGTCGTCGCCCAACGCGGACAAACGATCACGAATGAAGGTCATCCGGCGTGAAATCTTCTCGAGCTGTCCCAGCAACGGCACGACGCGGCGACTGCGAAGCGACAGTTCTTCAACCAGCTGCAAGCACTTGCGGCGGTTGCGGATGAATCGGCGACGAATCTCAGCCTTCAAACGAGGCGAGACACTCTTGCGGACGAGTTGCTCAAAGTCCGATTTGTTCTGCGACATCAAAACATCGATCGTTCGCAGGTTGTGAGGCATACGAGCACTGATTTGCTCTTTGGTCAATCGCTCGGTCAACGACACCTTGATGGTGCGATCAAATGGCAATTCGCCATTATGCACTCGGTGCAATGTATCGACGGTGCTGCGAAGAGCGTAGTCGGATTCCAACAACATGCGGCGATATTGACGACGCGTGATTTCGATCTTCTTCGCCAACGAGATTTCTTGCTCGCGAGTCAGCAAAGGGATCTCAGCCATTTGGCTCAAATACATGCGAATCGGATCGTCGCTGGCCTTGGGCAATTCCGCCGAAACCAGGGGTGCATCGTCGTCTTCGCTGTATCGCATCTCGGCCACGCGAGGCTCAGGCTTTTTGCCCGCTGCAACGATCGCCTTCTTTTCAGCCTTCTCGATTAATTGAATCCCGTGGCGCTCAATCGCTTGCATCAAGCGATCGAGTTTTTCCGGATTGACGTCTTCATCCGGTAGGTAGGCGTTGACTTCGTCGTAGGTGAGGAATCCATCCTTGGTTCCACGAGCGATAAGTTGAGAAAGATCTTGGTCCATCAATTGCATCTGAAAACCTCATGTTTTTTTAGTGCCGAATCCTGGCACCGTGGGTCGATTGAAAAATCCTATTTCACACAATACGCACATGATCAGCTCCTCTGATCGATCACCATTGGCGGGCGTCTTTTTATAAGAAAGACATCAACGATGATGTGGTATTGAATCGGGACGGTCTGAAGCGGGGTGTCAGTGGCTCCTTCGATTGATTGGAAACAGTAATGTTTGCGAATGTGTTCGGTGAGCTCTTGCGTTTAGCTCTTATGCATCGTTTTGGTATTTTCGTATTGACTTGAAATGCTATCATTTGCTAGCATCACTCAAGCTACTCTTTCTTCATCTGGTGACGCGTTCGCTCGGCGTCAAACAGCTCTTTCAATAGAGCCTCCTCTTCGTCTTCTGCCAATGCCGAAGAAGCCAGTTTTGCAATTTGTCGGTTTTTTTCTGCCGAAAATTCTCGTTCGCGATAGCGCAGTACAACGCCTGCGTAACGTTCAAACGTCGTTTGTGTGGATTGGTCGCCGCGACGACGCACGCGTTCCTCGAGTGCCACCACTTGGTTTTTCAAATCATCGTTCTCGAGAACCAACATCAACGACTCGAGTGTTAAGTCGCGGCCCTGGAGATCCAAATCCTGATAAGCCGACAACAACATCTTTGCCGTGTTCGATTCGAGCCAATCGGGATCGACCGATTCGACCGCCATCGCTGCAAGCTCGGGTGATTCGATCAGCGTTTCAAACAACTCGCGATCGATCCCACTGAGTGGCTGAGGACGATCCGAATGCGAAGATGGACGTGGCGGCGCCATGCCAAAGTCGCTGTGCATATCCAACTCAGGTGGGCCGCCGAAATCGGGTGGGCCGCTGAAATCGTCGTAGCCAGCAAAATCGCCTTCAAACTCCGCCGACTCGAGAAACGCCGCGTTCGGATCAAACGACTCCGACGGCGGTGCGCTGGGTTTGCTTGGTTTCTTGGGCGGCGGCGAGGGACGTCCGGTCGGGCGCGCTGGCCGGGTGTCGCGAGGACGCGAATCGCGATGTTTCGCGGCGGCTCGCGAACGGGTCTTGCGAACTTCCTCGAGCCGTTCATGCAGTCGCTCGGTTGGCAAACCAAACGTTCGCGACATTCGCAACATCAACTGGTCGACTTTCAAATTCGCTCCGCGCGGCGCTTGAGCGATAATCCCCAACAAGACTTCGATCGCTTGAGTCACCTTATGCGTGTCATTGGTGACATCCACACCCTCAGTCAAACGATTCAGTTTATGCTCGAGTGCGTCGGGGGCTGTGGCGACTAATTCGTCAAATGCGGCGCGCCCCTGAGACGCCAAAAAGTCCGCGGGATCGTTACCGTTGGGTAACGTCAACACTCGCATATCGACATCAGCGCGAACAAACAGCTCGAGCACTTGATCGGCGCGTGTTTGACCGGCGGTGTCCCCGTCGAGCACCAACACAACTCGCTTTGCAAATCGTTTCAATAAACGAATGTGATCTTCGCCCAAGGCGGTTCCCAGCACGGCAACCGCCGACTCGACGCCGGATTGGCGAGCGGCGACGACATCGGTGTAGCCTTCCATCACCAAGGCATCACCACCGCGACGGATCGATTCACGCGCGAGTTGCAAATTGTACAGTTGATGTGACTTGCGAAATAACTTGGTCTCAGGACCATTGATGTACTTGGCACCCGCCTTCTCTTCGCCACGTCGCGCGGCGATCGCGGGAATCAAACGTCCGCCCAACGAGATCGGACGGTCTTGCAGATCATGAATCGGGAACATCAACCGGCCACGGAAGCGATCGTAATGCCCGTCGCCTTTGTTTCGCTTGATCGCCAAACCAGCTGCCTCGGCAACCTCGGCACTAAAATCATGCTGCTTTAGTAGGTCGATCGCAAAGCTCCATGACTCGGGCGAAAAGCCGATGCGAAAACGTTTGCGGTTCTCGTCATCGATGCCACGCGAGGCCAAGTAATCGCGAGCGATCTTGGCGTCGTTGCTTGTCCCGCTTTCGAGTTGCTCGAAATACGCATCCGAAACCAACTTCATCGCCGCGAACAGCGTCGGCCGATCATCGGGGCTGCCAAACACGGTCTTTTTGCCGCCGCGTAGCTCGTCAATTGGGATACCAGCCTGCTCGGCCAACACGCGTAGCGCGGATGGAAAATCGAGCCCATCACGCTGCATGACATAGCTAAAGATATCGCCGCCGATATCACAAACCCAACACTTCCACGTCTGCCGTTCGGGATTGACGGTCAAAGAAGGTCGTCGATCGTTGTGCCAAGGACAACGTGCGACCATA
>NZ_ANOG01000327.1 GCF_000346295.1 Rhodopirellula maiorica SM1
CCTAGTCGAACATGAATTCCAGATAACGGCCTCGCGAGCACGCCGTCGGTAATCGCCAGCCCCAAGTCATCTGCGGATTCCCGATCGCGGCAACGCGTCAACGACTTCGGCGATGACCGGCTCCCATTGGCCCAATTTCTGCTGTCGAAACAGTCGCATCGAATCGTACCACACGGTGTCGTTTGACTTGGTCATCCACCGCCAATCACATGCGGTGGAAACCAGACACCACACCGGAACTCCGGCGGCCCCCGCTAAGTGCGCCAATGCGGTATCCGAGGTCACGACCAAATCGAGGTGCTGGATCACCGCGAGGGTATCGAGAAACGCGCCGTCCTGGTCGAGATCGTCAAAGCAGACCAGCGGAATCTGGTGTTCGCGCTGGTCAATTTGATTTAATCCATCGTGTTTTTGCAGACTGACAAGCGTGACGTCGTCAAGGTTGGCAAGTGCGGAAAACGCGGAAAGCGGGATCGAACGCCAAACGTCGCCGTTGAACGTCGGGCTACCCTGCCATCCGATTCCAATCCTTAATCCCGGCAGACTTTCGATCCGACCTCGCCACGCTTCGACTCGCTTCGGTTCCGGATGTAAATAGGGTGTCGGTACTCGAAATTGCTCGGGATGATCCAGCTGCAATAACGCCGGCAAACTCAGCAGCGGTGAATACAAATCGAATGCGATCGGAGCCGGTTGGTCCACCGGCATCCAATGATCGACCCCGTCGATATCGCAAAGCAACCGAGTGAGCGGCTTTTGCACCGCCATCCAAACGGTTGCGCCCATCTGTTGCACCCGCGGCAGAAAACGCATGAACTGTAGCGTGTCGCCGAATCCCTGTTCGGAATGAATCAAGATCGAGCGCCCCTCCAGTGGCGAGCCATCCCAGCGTGGCAAAGGAATCTCGGGTCTCGGTACCGCCGCCGCGCTCCACCGCCACTCGTACTCGATCCATCCTTGGTCGAACCGACCAAGTTTCAACAGCGCTAACGCTCGATTAAAGCGAAGATGATGATTCGCCGGGTCAAGCAGCAAGCCTCGCTCGAAAACCTGAATCGCTCGCTCGGGTTCGCCACGAGATTGATACAGCAATCCCAAGTACGAATGTGCCGGGATCAAGTCGCAACGAATTCGCAGTGCATGTTCGAGCGTTGCAATCGCGGCACCGACTTGGTGACGACGCGATTGAACGAGACCGATGATTTGAAATGCTTCGGCACACTTGGGGTGTTCCGCAACCAGTTTCGTGGCAATCGCCTCGGCTTCATCGATACGATTCTGCTCAAACGATTGCTGGGCGAGCAACACGTCGGATTGCCAAGTGGAACCATTCACAAGCGTCCTTCTCCTCCCACAGCATCGGCGACAATCAACAGCGACCGGCACCGCCCACAATCGTAAGCGATTTGCCGAGCGTCGTGTCAAAGGAGCATGGAGGCCGGATCAAGCCGCCAACACAAAGCGCAGATCCGGCTCGGGCGCGATTAAGATGGGGAGTTCGCTGCAGCCGCCATGCCGGATCTTCGCTGCGCTGCGATCCGGCCTACAACTCTGCTGCGATCCGGCCTACCATCGAGCAACGAAACTACGATGCTTTGATGTCTTCGAACGTTCGCAATCCGTAAGGGATTCCGACGTAATCAAGCACGCGGCAGAGGCCTCGTAACGCGACACCAAATCCGTCGGGACCGCTGAAACCACCGAACTGGCCTCCACCTTTGACGTGAGGCTCGAGATCCATAAAGACGCCATCGGCACCACGCGCGGTCATCCGCTTGTGCAGCTCGGGCAAAAAGTCTTTCATGTCACGCAAGATCGCTTCATGACCGCTGTCGCCACGATCGGCAGGCACGAAATTGCTGAGACTCGCTTCGTCCACATGATCGATCCGCGCGGTCGGCGACGGGTCGTGGTAATCCTTGATATGGACCCAGCCTAAACTTGGTTTCATCGCCAAGTATTGACCGTAAGTTTCATCCGGCGTGAACCCTTGAGTAACAATATTGGCGGCATCAAAGATCGTCAGCATCGCAGGATGATTGACCTTAGCAGCGATCGCTTCGAGCAATTGACCGGTTTGGCCGACCAAATTGGCTTCGACTTCCAAGCCAAACGTCAAACCACGCTTGTCACATGCTTCGGCGATTTGAGTAAGCTGGTCCGATACTTGATCAATATGTTCTTCGGGCTTGGTACCTTTGGGATGATAAAACGCAAATCCGCGGATCAGTTTGGCTCCGAATGCTTCGGCTCGATCGCACGCGCGAGCAACGTCTTCTTTCATGTATTGATCGAACGGCACAAATTTGTTCGACGTGCCATCGTCGACATCTTTCAGTTTCACCTTGCCAATCGGCGAACCGATGCTGCTGACCTTTAATCCATAATCACTCTGCATTTTGACGAGATGGTTGATCTCGGCATCGCTGAGCATCATGACATTCTTGATTCCTTCGCCCGCGTCGACGAAGCGAATCGAATAGTATTTCAATCCGAGTGCGGCGAACGCCGAGTACTGTTGAACGGCAAGCTTTTCGTTGGCGGCTTCGTCAGCAAATCCGCTTAGCAAAATCGGAGTCGTCATGATGGAGATTTTTGGGGTTCAGGAGGGAAAGGAGCAGAGGATTCGTCCGCGAGCGGACGGGTACAAAAAGCAGGCATCAACCGAGCGGAACGTCGGGATATTGAACAATAATATTGCTGTTCAGACCACCGCGTGGGGTCCAGCGGCTTTCCACTGTCGCTTGCCGTGGCTTTACGACAGCGAGAAAGTCGTCCATGATTCGGTTTGTCACGGCTTCGTAGAAGATCCCTTCATTGCGAAACCGCTGCAAATACATCTTCAAACTCTTCAGCTCGACACATAATTCGTCGGGCACATAGGTAAAGATGATCGTTCCATAGTCGGGTTGGCCTGTTTTAGGACAAACCGACGTAAACTCGGGACAATGGTGTTGGATTGTAAAGTTTCGTGTCGGGCTGGGGTTTTCAAAGACTTCCAACAGCTCGCGAAAATGATTTGAGTCGCTCAATTTTGATTTCTCCACTTCGTAATTCAGGATTTTTGCAGGCTTCGCCGGAATCGACCAGGGGGACCCTGGCCGAAACATCGACGCTGCGCATATCCGAGACCTTTGTTAGCCGTCAAGGCGAAGGTGCCTTGACGGGAACCAACAGTTTTTTCGTTCGTACCAGCGGCTGTAATTTGCGTTGCTGGTTCTGCGATACCCCGTATGCGTCGTGGCGTCCCGAAGGGGACCGAGTGTCGATTGCCACGCTTGTTGAGTCGATTTCCGAGTCTGGCGTGCGGCACGTCGTGCTAACCGGCGGCGAACCCCTGCTGCCCAAGGAATCGGTGCTTTTATGTGAAATGCTGCGAGCACGCGGCCATCACATCACGATCGAGACCGCCGGCACAATCGATCGCGAGATTGCCTGCGATTTAATGTCGATCAGTCCCAAATTTCGCACCAGTGCTCCCGATGCCGATCAGCATCCGCGTTGGAACGAACTACACGAGCAGCGGCGGATGCCGATCGGCACGATGCAGATGTTGATACAGCAATCAGCCGACTACCAAGT
Organism: Rhodopirellula maiorica SM1; assembly: GCF_000346295.1. GTDB lineage: Bacteria > Planctomycetota > Planctomycetia > Pirellulales > Pirellulaceae > Novipirellula > Novipirellula maiorica. The sequence goes on from NZ_ANOG01000327.1 coordinate 3,583, forward strand.
TAAATTTGTCGTCGACGGAGAACGGGATCTCCAGGAGCTGCAAGAAATCATCTCGCAGTTGGGGGTTCCCGCGACCAAAGTTTGGGTGATGCCGCAAGGCGTCAGCAACGACGAACTCGACAAGGCCGCCACGTGGTTGCGACCTTGGACCGCCGAACGCGGGTTCCAATATTGTGACCGCATGCAGATTCGTTGGTACGGCAACCGCCGCGGCACGTAATGAAGTAGCAACAGTCGCCAAGACTTTCGGCATACGCCCCATTTCATCAACAAGGGTTTTCGTATGCATCAATTTCCCGGCCAGTTGGACCGGATGCATATTCCTCAACGCCGCAGAGAACAACGACGTCACGCTCAGCCGGACGCTCTCTCACGCGACGCGGGTCCCCCATCCCAGCGAAACTCTTGGCGAGTTTCGCTACAGGTTAACACCGATGACAGGCCGGGAGGCCTATCCCACCTTAGCTCAGCGATTTTCGCATCGTGACTTTGGCTTGCTCGAGTGCTTCGGGCAGCTTTTCAGGATCTTTGCCGCCGGCTTGTGCCATGTCCGGACGGCCGCCGCCGCCGCCGCCCACCACGCTTGCCGCTGCACCGACCCAATCGCCTGCTTTCACACCACGATCGACCAATTCGCGACTGATTCCCCCGACCAACAATACTTTGTCGCCTTGGACCGACGCCAACAGGACTGCAGTTGGTTTTTCGCTTTTCTTGCGAATTTGATCGATCCAGCCACGCATCACGTTCGGGTTTGCGCCGGGCGTCTCGGCCACAATTAGCATCGAATCGCCAACGGTTTCCGCCCCTGAAATCAGATCATCGGCTGACAATTTTCCGCCTGCGGTGACTTCGCGTAGCTGCTTGGCCAAGCTTGATCGGTCCGCCAGCAAGGCTTCTAGCCGAGCGACGACATCATCGGTCGAAACGTTGAGACGTCGTGTGATATCGCGAACGGCCGAACGGATCGAGTTGTAGTCGCTGGTATCGATCGGCGACTCGGACTCTTTGACGACAAAGGTTTCCGAGTGCTCCACAGGCTTACCAGCGGAAAGTTCTTTTTTCAGCTGACGCACTTCGGCAAACAGCTGCTTGGTTGCGGCGACCGCATGTTGTGACTGACAACCGAGCGTTTGGGCAACCTTTTCGAGCAGCTCACGCGTTTGCACACGATGGGCCTCGGCACGATCACCGGTCAACGCCTCGATGCGGCGCGTTCCCGCCGAAACACTCTCTTCGACGACCAACTCGAATGCTTGAACTTGTTTCGTGTTGGTAAGATGCGTTCCGCCGCAAAGTTCTTTGCTGAAATCACCCATCGACACCATACGCACGGGATCGGGATATTTTTCGCCAAACAACATCATCGCGCCGGCGGTGCGTGCATCGGCAAGCGGTACGGTTTTCCAATCGATTGGCTGGGCCGCATCGATTTGAGTCCATACGTCCTTTTCGATTTGGACGAGCACATCGTCATCGATCGCGTGTTGATTGGTAAAGTCGAATCGCAAGCGATCCGCTTCCACCTTGCTGCCTTGCTGTTGCGCGTGATCGCCCACGTTTTTGTGTAGGGCATAGTGCAAAATGTGCGTGGCCGAGTGAGCACGACACAGCGCGTCTCGCTGAGTTGTATCGACGCTTGCGACACATTCATCGCCTTCGTGAATCTCGCCGCGTGTCAATTTGCCATGGTGAACGATCAGCCCCGCGTGACGCTGAGTGTCAATCACTTGAAATTCAAATTTTTCACACTTGATGACTCCGACGTCGCCAACTTGACCACCTGATTCACCATAAAACGGCGAGTGATCCAACACCAAACGCAGCTCCGCATCACTGGCACGATCGAGATGGCTAAGCAATTGCCCCTCGTCCCCTTTGCCACCGATCCCGGTGATAATGCCTTTGACCGTGGCGTTGGCTTCGGTCGTTTCGTAGCCGAGGAAGGGCGTTTCCCGAAGCGCTTCTTTCAGCGTTTCCAAGGGGCCAGTTTGGAACAGTTCTTTCTGCCCAGCACCGCTCTTGATCGAATGCTCGTGCATTGCGTCACGATAGCCAGCCCAATCGAACGTAAAGTTCTGCTCGGCGCTGAGCGTTTGTAGCAATTCCGGAGGCACACCATAGGTCGTGTTCAGTTCCGCTGCTTCCTCACCGGGAACCATCACTGCGGATTCATCCCGCATCTGTTCGAACAGTTGTCCGATTCGTTTCATCCCACCATCGATGGTGCCGAAGAACGCCTTCTCTTCGGCCTCGATCACATCGGCGACTCGCTTGGTGGTTTCGCTCAGCTCGGGATAAGGAACTTTCGCGCTGTCGGCGACCGCGTCGACCAATTTGTAGAGAAACGGCTCGCGAAGATCCATTTGATAGCCGTCCAAAACTGCCCGGCGAATTAATCGCTTGACCACGTACTTGGCATCTTTGGGACCGGGGTAGACATTTTCATGAATCGCAAATGCACACGCACGAGCATGGTCGGTGATGCGGCGCAATCGACGACCGTTGTCGCTTTCGTACTCGTATTTGACACCACACACTTCCGACGCGGCCTGGACGATCGGGAATAAATTGTCGATGTGAAAATTCGTCGGCACGCCCTGCAGCACGCTAGCGGTCCGCTCGAGCCCCATGCCGGTATCAATATTCTTGCTCGGCAGCGGTTTTAAGTTGTCTGGTGGATCGCCGACGCGATTGAATTGGGTAAAGACGAGATTCCAGATTTCGACGTCGCTGCCGTCATCGAGGTGGTAATAGATTTCGCTACACGGACCACACACACCGTCGGGGCCTTCGCTGGGTGCCGACGCGGGCCAAAAGTTCTCGTCCTCTTCCATCCGTGCGATTCGCGAAGTCGGCAGACCAATTTTTTCGTTCCAAAACTGAAACGCTTCGTCATCGTCCTTGTAAACCGTCACGCTGAGTCGTTCGCCCGGAATTCCGAGCCACTTTTTGTCGGTTAAAAATTCCCAAGCCCAGCGAATGGCGTCTTCTTTGAAATAGTCGCCGAAGCTGAAATTCCCCAGCATTTCGAAAAAGGTATGGTGAAACGCGGTGCGACCGACATTGTCGATGTCGCCGGTTCGCAAACACTTCTGACAGGTCGTCGCCCGCGTGAAATCAAGTTTGACCTTGCCTAGAAAGTGGTCTTTGAACTGATTCATCCCCGCCGGCGTGAACAAAACGGACGGATCCCAGGTCGGAACCAATACGTCGCTCGGTTTGCGGACACATCCTTTTGACTCGAAAAAAGCAAGGTATTTTTCGCGTAGCTCGTCGGTTTTCATATCGCTCGTCTATGTTCAAAGCTGGGTAATGACTTGGTCCGAAGAGACCCATAATCCGCCATTCGGTGACGAAACCGAGGCGTCGATTCTGAGGTCTTCGGACGCGAGTGTTGAATGATCATATCGAAACGAGCCATTTCGGCAGAGGGCACGTTCGCGATCCAACGCGAATCGTCACCGTATTTCCGAATGCCGCCTCCAACCACGTCACCGCAGTGCCGATCTTGGATTGTCCCGATTTGTAACCAAGAATCATCGGTTAGAATCGAATCCCAGTTAAAATCAATTGGACAAATGACTTGGGCGACCGGTTCGCTGCCAATCAAACTCTCCTTCATCTCCCCTTACGTATAAACGAATAAACTCATGGCAATCCCTCCCTGGACCGTTGAATTACTGCGACGCGGACTCAACGACGTGGCTCGACGAGCGCGTGAGCCTGAGACCTTCGAAAAAATAAAAAGCCAAGCGACTGAGATCATCCAGGACCTCCCCCAAACGGCAGCCCGCGGGTTGGACGCGGTGATGCGGGCGACCGAGGCAGGCAAAAAGAACGTCCAGCGGTGGTCTCAGAAACAGGTTGCCGTGGCGATACCGCTGGTCAACGCGTCGGGAACGTTGGTCACCCCGCTGGGAACGGGCGTTCCTGTGGCCGAAGAGGCGGTCGAGGCGGCCTATGCCTGTTTACATGGCGATGTCCGCCGTGATCATCATGCGAACCAGCGGCTGAACCGCGAATTGCACCGACACCTCGACTCATCAGCGGATCTAGAAATCGCGGTCGCGGCAAATTTCAACGCTATTTTGACCGCACTCGTGATCGGCATGAGCCAAGAGGACATCCTGATTCACCGCAGCCAAGCGATCCGGCTTCGCAGCGGCGATTCGCTGGTCGATGCCCTCAATTCGCTGGTCCCGATCGTCCAGGAAGTTGGCGCGAACGATTCGATCGAAGCATCGGATTTTGACGCATTCGACTCATTTTGTTTGATCGTGGCGGATGACGAAACCAAGCCCAACCCTCCCACCCCGCTACAGTTCGACCAATCGGGGGTGACACAAGTCGTCGTGCTGCCAGTCGCTACGCTTCGCCAAACCAAGGACGAGAAATTAGCGTCGGTCGAAGCCGCGATCAAAGCGGGTGCGGATTTGGTCATCGTCGAAGGCGGCGGCGTTTTCGGAGGCCCGGAATGCGGCATCCTGATCGGCAAAAAGAACATTGTCGAAGCGATTATCGAGTCTGCGGTTTGGAAATCGCTCGAAGCGACCAGCGCGGTGCAAGCAATGCTGGTCAGCACGCTGGGCAAATCGGCCAGCGCAGAGCTTCCCATTGACGCTTTGATACAAACCGGCGAAGAGAACTTGAAAGCCCGAGCCGAACGACTGGCCATGCGACTGAGTGCCAGCGATGCGGTCAAGAGCTGCCAAGTGACCGCCGAAGACGCCCGCATCACGCCCAAGGGTCGTTGGCGGTACCCATCGCGACAAGTTCGCGTCGAGCACCGATCGTTGACCGCCAAAGAATGGGCCCAGCAGCTGCGTGAGGAACTGCCGTCATTGATCGTTCGCGAAGACGAGCAAGCGATCATCGTCGACTTGAAATGGGTCAGCCCCGCCAGTGACGGCAAAATTGGTGAACTGATTGGCGGTTCGCAATCGGCATCTCCCAACGAGACGGCCAGCGAAATGCCGTAGTGCCGCCTTTATCTCGCGGCAATTGGGGGGACAAGCATGGTTTCACCAACCTCCCGCCCGCTTTCAGCGGACGCCCCTCCCAAGGGGAGGGTAAGTTCGAGTTCACCTCCCCGTTGGGGAGGTCAGAGTCGGCGGTAGCCGGCTCTGGGTGGGGCTCGTTGTGTT
>NZ_ANOG01000328.1 GCF_000346295.1 Rhodopirellula maiorica SM1
GCAGATCGTCTTTTTTGACAAATGCCCCCGCTTCGCACTTGTCGGATTTAAAGATAATTTTCCCCGCCACTTCCGTGGCCAGACGCACTTCGCGATACGGCACCACAGTGCCATCGACCTGTAACTGCAATTGTCGACCAAAATCACTCAACGATTTGACTCGCTCGGTTCGCACCGGCGTCAATGATTTCATTCGCCCCGCGTAGCTGGCATCGGCGGGCGGACGCTGGGACGGAGCCACCTTGCCAAGCGCGATCACCGTCCCTACCGCGACCGCGACGATCGCAAGCGGAATGATCAAGTTGAATAGGAACCACGAAGGCGTAAAAACGCGCCGGGATGTCGGTGGAGAAATGGGGTCAGAATTCATGAGTGATGCGGAGGGATCCGGTGAATGTCCTGCGTCAATTGGTCGTGACGATTCAGACGACGGTGGTAAAGTCACGTCGCTATGTTTAGTAAGAGCAGGAGTAGTCATGATGAATATTGAATGAATACGACGTTCTATTGGTTCTCTTTGACGGGATTGGCACGAGCTTCAACCAACTCATTCAGCTGCGACTTGTGGTCCAACAAGGCGGCTTGTTGCGCGGACGCCAAGATCACTGCGGTGATGTGATGGCTGAGCGAGCGAACATCATAGTTCTCGTCACGCTCGGACTCGGGAATTAAAATCTTCACCACGCCGTTGCTGACGCGGTAATAAAGACATTGGCCAATCGCACTGAGCGCCAATTGGTCGATCACGTGCTGCGGTACGGGATGATCGACGATCGACAACACTGCACTGCGAATCTGATCAAACATGGGGCGGAAACAATCATTGACCATCTCGCAGAACACCGCCGTGGGATTCTGCATCTCACGTAGAAACAGCTCGGTTTCCCAGCCCCCCTCGTCGTCGGTCAACATTCGCGATAGCAAGGTGTGGACGAGACAATACAGGTCGTAACGAGGCTCGTCGCCGAGCCCCTGCGGAACCGGAAACGCATGCTCACGCGACTGGCGAACGTACTCCATGACCTCGCGATAAAGCCCATGCTTGTCGCCAAAGTAGTATCCCACCGAGGCAATGTTGACATTCGCTTCGCCGCAAATCTCACGCACCGTCGCACGACTGAATCCGCGATGGGCAAACACCGCCCCGGCGGCCATCAGCAGCCGGGTGCGAGTATCGGTCGCCACGTCCTGCGGCGGAACAGAAGAATTCGATTCAGACAAGCAATCACCCTCGATCCCCAAAATTCAAACAACTGTTTTAAACAATCGTTTGAAAAGACGAGGGTGTCAAGTCAGAAAAGCAAAAATAGCTTCGCCATCGGTCCTATTCGGCGGCAGGTTTGAGGTTCATATCGGCGGTCATTCCGACGTCGGAGACGCCGGGCGACATCGAAATCCGCCGCGGCACACTTATGCGATATCAGCCGCGATCATGGCGAAAATCACCGGCCGCCCCGTACCAATCCCCGCGCACAGCAGGTCTAATCCAACCAGCTGCATGGCACAATCTTTCCCGCAATCCAATGACTCCTTGGTTGTCGGCTTTCCTTTTCGTCACGTTTTTCGCGTTTTTCGCGTTCGCCTTCTTCCCACCTGCAGCCTCGCCCTCCGTCGCAAAAACCTGTTGCGAATGGGTGGCGTCTCATCGAGCGACAAACAACAATGACTACGTGATGTGATTGCGGGGCTCATGACCACACAAATTCATGTCGTTTTCTGCTTTAGACGACTTCGATGATGGCTTTGATCACGCCTGTTTCGGGCTTGGTGAACGATTCAAAATCTTTAATAACGCCCTCAAAACTGGTTCGATGCGTAATCCAAGGATCGGTGTTGATCGTGCCATCTTCGATCAGCCCGATGATCCGAGTGAAATCGGGTGGCAGGGCGTTGCGAGAAGCCAGAATGGTCGCTTCGGGGCGATGCATCACAGGATGCTTGAAACTCAATTCGTCGGTGGTGATGCCGACGTAGACAAGACGTCCGGTAGGCGCCAGATATTGCAGCGCGGCTGACATCGAGTACTTGTTGCCGGTCGCATCGGTGATCACTTGGTACATGTCACCGCCGGTCAAAGCTTTCATTCGCTCGACTTCGCTGCCATCTCCTTTGAACAGCACGGTATTTTCGATGCCGTAGTTCTCGCGAACAAAATCGAGCCGTCCTTGGTTCATATCCATCACGCTAATCGTCGCATCGGTCAGCCGAGCAAACTCGAGTGTCGCCAATCCGATCGGCCCCATCCCGATGATCAACGCATGATCGCCGGTCTCGGGAGCCCCTCGATCATTTGCATGGCATCCGATGGCCAAGGTTTCCACGAGCGCCAATTGATCGTAAGACAACGTAGCCGACGGATGCAATTTATCCGCCCGTACTAAGAATGATTCACACAGTCCGCCGTCCATCATCACCCCAATCACCTTTAGGTTTTGACAACAATTGATGGCTCCGCGGCGGCAAGCGTAACATTCGCCGCAATTCATGTATGGTTCGACGCTGCAGCGATCACCGGCATTGACATGGGAAACGCCATCGCCGACCGAAACAACTTCGACGCCAAGCTCATGGCCTGGGATCCGCGGAAAATCGAAGAACGGGAACTTGCCTAAGTAACAACTGATATCGGTTCCACAAACGCCCATCCGATGAGTGCGGACGAGCACTTCGCCCGCGGCCGGTGCAGCGGGCTCGGCGATGTCCACTTGCTTTAACGTTTTGAGTTCCGAGATTTGGATGGCACGCATCGTAAGCAATCGTCCGTACGAGATGTTGGGAAAGTGGTCTTGGAAAACGCTGACGACTGAGGATAGAGCGAATGGGCTCTACAGTTGGTATTCGCGAATCGCGTTGTTGGCAAAGAAATCGTTCTGCTCGTCTTGCGACAATTCACTCGCCAGCTCACGTACGACGCCCAACCAACGCGTATACTCGCTGGCCAACAAACAAACAGGCCAATCACTCGCATACATCATTCGTTTGGGACCAAACGATTCCAGTGCGATGTCCCAATACGGCCGCAGCGTTTCAATATCCCATGTGGGATCACGAACTTCGGTGGCAATGCCCGAAAATTTGCAGGCGACGTTCTCGCGCCGCGCCAATTCCCGAAAATGAGTTTCCCAGTGCTGGTCAAACTCCGATTTTTTAATCGTCGGTTTTGCGACGTGGTCCAGCACAAATACTTGGTCGGGATGTTGGCTGGCGAACTCGACTGCGGCTGGCAATTGACGAGCAAAGATCAAGATATCGTAAACCAACCCGCGGTCTTTCAGCAGTGAGACGCCACGATTGAAGTTGCTGCCCAACAGAAATCGGTCATCCGGTTCGTCTTGGACCACATGTCGAACTCCTTTCAGCATGTCAGCGTCGGCATAGCGATCCAACGATTTGTTGACATCGTCGGCTGCAAGCGGCAGCCAGCCCACGACACCGCGAACGAGAGGCTCCGCTGCTGCGAACTGAAGCAGGTCGTCGGTTTCTTCTAACGATTGCCGGGCTTGGACCGAGACGAAACCAGTGATCTCCGATTCGCTGGAGATTTGCCGCAATTCCTCGGTCCAAAAATCCTGCTTCAAACGGGACATTTCGTCCGAAATCCAGCCGTATTGGTCGGCAGAATACTTCCATAAATGATGGTGGCAATCAATCAGCATCGAACTTCATCATGATGAGAGAAAAACGATCCGCAACACGCTAGAGCAAAGCGGGGAGCGACGTTGTGACAGTGCGAGGGACGACGCATGAACGATACCCGCTGCCGAACGGAACGACAATCCACAGCGGCGTCACGCTCGCAGCAACTCGGCGGCTAAAATCGTGTTGCATCAAATCGCAGGAAGTGGCTTTGGGGAGATCGGTTTGCACACGCCATCGGTTTGG
>NZ_ANOG01000329.1 GCF_000346295.1 Rhodopirellula maiorica SM1
GTGACATCTCTGCTTCGGCCGTGGCAACATCGGATCGCAGTTCGGGGTCAATCTGTTCTCCCAGCCCAAGTTCATCCGCATACGCGATCGCTCGCAACCGGGCGGCGGGATCCGCCGTCAATTCCAATAGTCGCTTGATGCCTTGTTCATCCTTCAACCGAGCCAGCGCTCCGGCGGCTTCACATTGCACACGACGATGTTTCAGTTCAACGGTCTGGTTCAATTTCCCAATCGATGATTCGTCGCCGATCAACCCTACCGCGTCACACAGTGATACTGCCAGCGACACCGCTTCGCCCAAGGTCGCTTGCACCGTTTCGACATCATCACCAAAGGCGTGTGGGTTCTCTTCGAATCGGCCCAGCCGACTGCTGACTTCCCCCAGCAAGTGGTTGAGCATTGCTAAATGATCGGCCGCGGGATGCGGCGACACGTTGCGTTCACGCACCAAGAAATTGGCGAGATCCAAAGTGGGCGCCGCCAGCGACGGAAATTGCAAACATTGCAGCAGCCGAGGAAATACAATTGCTATCTTCCATTGACGATTTTGCATCAGCGGGCTGATCGCATGCGCGGCATCCATCCACTTTTGCGGCGGCGACTGCTCTAAGCGATCCATCAAAACCGCCAGCGATAGATCGGACTGGATCATCGCCAACAACTGCAACAGCAAATGACGATTCGGAGTCGCTTCGGGCAATGCTTGATCAAGCCGCCGGATGTGCTCGGGATCCACTGTGGCAAACGATTCGCCGCGACTCTCTGCGGCGGTTCGAATCACACGGCCGTGCACGACATGCAACAGTCCGCCTAAGATCGCGGGATCCGAGCGACGCACGAGGTCCTCTTGCTCGCTCAGTTGCGAGATCAGATCCGCGCCTTGATAAGTCTCGTTTTCGGCAAGTTCTCTTAATCGCCAACCCGCCGCAACGGGATCCGCGGACGGGCCTAGCAGGGCAATAAGTGTTTCGTTTTGCAAAGTAGATCGTGTGGATGAGAGTTTTTGACTGACGGCGAGCCGATCAACTCAAGATCTCACTCACCACTCGGGTTTCTTCGACCCCTGTTAAACGTTGATCAAGACCAAGAAATGGATAGGTAAACCGCTGATCATCAATCCCCATTAGATGTAAGATTGTGGCGTTCAGGTCATGAATGTGCACGGGGTCTTTAACCACGTTGTAACTAAATTCGTCGGTTTCGCCATGCACCACCCCTCCTTGGACCCCGCCGCCGGCCAACCAAACGGTAAAGCATTTGGGATGATGATCGCGACCATAATTGGTTTTCGATAATCCGCCTTGGCAATAAATGGTACGGCCAAATTCACCGCCCCATACCACCAGCGTGTCATCAAGCATCCCCCGTTGCCGCAAATCGGTCAACAGTGCTGCCGAGGGCTGATCGACGTCGCGACACTGATTCGGCAGATCTTTGGGAAGCGCCCCGTGTTGGTCCCAGCCGCGATGGAAAATTTGGGTAAAACGAACCCCGCGTTCCGCCATCCGCCGCGACATCAAACAACAATTTGCAAACGTTCCCGGTGTCGTCACGTCCGGACCATACATATCGAGAATGTATTTCGGTTCGTCGCTGATGTCTGCCAAATCAGGCACACTGGTCTGCATCCGAAACGCCATTTCGTACTGCGCGATACGAGCATGTGTTTCCGGATCACCGATCCGGTCCGCAGTCGCCGTATTTAATCGTGACAGCGAATCGAGCATTCGGCGACGCACGGCCGGATCGACGCCCGCGGGATTGGACAAATACAGCACCGGATCGCCGCTGCTGCGCAGGGCCACACCCTGATATTTGCTGGGTAAATATCCGCTGCCCCATAGACGATTGTAAAGCGCCTGCGCTTCTTTACGTCCCGTCCACGACGCGGTCATCACGATAAACGCAGGCAAATTCTCGTTCTCGGTTCCCAAGCCGTAGCTCAACCACGACCCCAGACTCGCTTTGCCGGGCAATTGATTGCCCGTACAGATGTACGTGATCGCAGGATCATGGTTGATCGCCTCGGTATACATCGATTTGACCAAGGCAATCTCGTCGACTTTGCCAGCCATATGAGGAATCAACTCGCTGGCCATCGTTCCCGCCGCCCCGTGCGGCGAAAACTTGTAGATGCTCGGAGCGATGGGAAAACGTGATTGACCGCTCGTCATCGTGGTCAGCCGCTGGCCTTTGCGAATCGACTCGGGCAGATCCTTGTCGTACCAATCGGCCATCGCGGGTTTGTGATCCCACATGTCCATCTGGCTGGGCGCCCCAGACATAAACAAATAGATCGCCCGCCGAGCTTTGGGGGCATGATGAGGCAAATTCGGCAATCCGCCGACCGCACCGCGATTGTCAACCGCCGCGGGTGCCGCTGAGGAGTCGAGTGATGCCAGCGCGGCGGCTCCGATCCCGGCCGACGATCGCGAGAAAAAAGCTCGCCGCGTGAGTTGTTCCCAGTGCTGATTCGTTTGCATCATCGTTCTCGTTTTGACGTTTTTCGCTTGGTTCGTATTTGATGAGTCGGCTGACAACCGATCGGTTTATTTGTTCAACACTTCGTCCAGATTCAACAGCGTGCTGCAAACCATCGTCCAGGCGGCGGTTTCCGCTGAGGACGTTCCCACCAATTTCTCGGCGGCTTCAGGCTGCGATGCATAGTGCTGCATCAGATCCTCGGCCAACTGAGTCAACTCGCTTGTTTCGGCCTCCGTAGCAGGCCGCATCGTCACTCGCTCGAACACCCACTGGATCTTTTCTGCGGCGGTTTGCAGATCCGATCGCTGAGCGACTTGTTGCCCCAATTGCTTCGCAGCTTCGAGAAACTGAGTCTCGTTCATCAACAACAGTGCTTGCAGCGGTGTGTTGGTCCGCTCGCGTCGGGCGATACACGATTCGCGACTCGGTGCGTCAAAGGTCGATAATTGAGGCGGTGCACTGGTCCGTTTCCAAAACGTATAAACGCTACGTCGATAAACTTTGTCGCCATCATCGGCTTTAAAACGAACCGTATTGCTTCCGGAATAACCCACCGCCAACCAAAGTCCCTCGGGTTGAGGCGGTTTCACACTGGGGCCTCCTAGTTGATCCACCAACAATCCCGACAACGCTAACGCTTGATCACGTAGCATCTCGCCATCGAGCCGGAATCGAGGGCCACGTGCCAGCAATCGGTTGCGTGGATCCACCTGCAATTGGATCGGACTGGTTTTCGCCGATCGTTGATACGTGTCACTCATCACGATCGATTTCATCAAGCGTTTGATGTCCCATCCCTGCCGACGAAAATCGACTGCCAACCAATCAAGCAGCTCTGGATGACTCGGTTGTTCGCCTTGGCTACCAAAATCTTCGCTGGTTTTGACTAGCCCCGTGCCAAAAATTTGTTGCCAGAACCGGTTCACTGCGACACGGGAGGTCAATGGATGCTCGTCGGATAACAACCACTTCGCCAAGCCCAATCGATCTTTGGGATCCGCTTCGTTCATCGCGGGCAAAAACGCGGGCGTCGCCCGTGAAACCTCGGGGCCAAGTTGGTCGTAGGCTCCTCGCAATAAAATATGAGCTTTGCGGGGTTTCTCGAGCTCTTTCCAAACCAAGGTGGTGGGGAACTCGCTTTCCACTTTTTCCTTCGCGGACGCAATTCCCTTGACTTGGTCGACGAGCACTTGCCAATCGGGGTGAGTGCAATAGACGCTGCGGTAATACGTTCGCAGCGCTTCACGATCCGCCGCCGAGCGTTCGGTTTCGGGCGTTTCCAACAACGTGGCGAGCGACGGAGAAACCTCCACAATCGGCGATCGATAAGCGTACGAAACTAGCGATGGACCATCATGGTTGACCACCTTGATGTACAGATCGTTGTCTCCCTTTTTCAAATCCAACTCGATCTCTTTGCCGAGCGGATCGATGTCCTGCGAACCTTGCGAGATCGCGACCTGTTTTCCATTGAGATAAACGACATGCCCGTCACTGGTTCCTAGCAGCAACGTCGTTTTCTGTGCGGCCGGAGATGTCACGGTTTGGTGCAGCAAATTCACGCTGCCGTGATCGGGCACGGTATCGAGCGAATTGACGCGGACTTCGGCAATGTCGTCACGAAGTTGCCATTGGTATTGATTCCCCTCGAACGTAAAGGTCTGGTCCGCATCAAAGGCGGCGGCTTGAGAGGCAAACGATTGTTCGTAACTGAGTTCAGTCGTCGCTACCGCAAATGGACCGACGCTATGTAGCGGTCCTCGCTGAATCTGCTTTGATTCGGGTGCCGCTGGCATCGTCTCGGACAACGACAATCGAACCGTGCGGAATTGATGTTCTGAAAACTGAGACTGGTACTTTAAACGTACCCGCAATTTCGCTCCGTCGGTTTCGCTGAACAGCGTGCCCAGGTCCAACCACGCGGTGCGACCGCCGGTTTGCTGGTGTCCCGCGGCCGCCCAACCTTCGTTCGGTTTGATCTTGCCATCGATCGCATAGCTCACCGCAAAGGCACCGTTGGTTTGTTCGACGTCGGCGATCGCACTGCGAATGGGAACCGGAATCCAGTTCTCGGGATCATCTCCGTGTTGCATTTCCAACACAATCTCGGACAACACCACATTCCCATTGGATGACAATCCGACGCGTTCTTCGGGCGAATTCACCAGTGCTTCTAAACGCAGCGATCTCCAAGGTTTGCCTGCGGGCAAGGGGGTGAGGATCGTCGTCGTGTCTTTGGCAGCGACCTTGCCGACGACTTCGACGGCGTCGTCCTCGCGGATACGCATTTCTACTTTGGCATTGGACACAGCCGATTCGGGTGCTAACACGGTCCACTCGGGCGGTTCGCTATTGCCGAGACTGCGTTCCCACACGAATTGAGCTTGATCCACGGTTTCGATAGGTCCGTCCATCTGCGCGCGAATTTCGCGGAGCGCCTCATCAAACTCAGCAATTTCGTTTTTCTGGGCCGCTGTGGGAACCTTGATCGATGGCGCTGAATCTTTGACGTTGCCGTCCATTGCTTTGCCATCAAGACTGTTGAAGAACGCGGACAGCGAGTAATAGTCGGTCGCCGTGATTGGATCAAATTTGTGGTCGTGACATACGCTGCAACCGGTCGTCAGCCCCAAGAAAACCGTGCCAAACGCATCGGTGCGATCAATCACGTTGCGTGCAAACACCTCTTCGACAATCGAGCCGCCTTCGTTGGTGGTCACGTTCAAGCGATTGAAACCGCTGGCGATCTTTTGCGAATCGGTCGCATCGGGCAGCAAGTCACCAGCCAATTGTTCGGTGATGAATTGATCCATTGGCATGTTGCTATTGAATGCATTGATCACCCAATCTCGGTACAGCCACATTTCGCGGTAATTATCCAGATGCAATCCGTGCGTGTCACCGTAACGCACCAAGTCCAACCAATAACGGCTCATGTGTTCGCCGTAATGGTGTGACGCCAGCAACCGGTCGACCAAATGCTCGACAGCATCAGGCGAGGTATCATTAAGAAAGAATTCGGCATCGTGATCCGACGGTGGCAAGCCGGTCAGATCGAAACAAATCCGTCTCAACAGCGTTCGTCGATCGGCGGGGTCGTTGGGTTTTAGCCCGACCTGTTCTAACTCGGCATTGATAAACGCATCGATCGCGGTGGTTGCCGAATGGATCTCGACGCCATCCACCGTGGTTTTCTGAGGCGTCAGAAATGCCCAGTGCTCGCTATACGTCGCTCCTTGATCCACCCATTGCTTGAGCGTTTCAATTTGTTCGCTGCTGAGCGGTTTTCCGAACTGAGGCGGCGGCATCAACATGTCGGCGTCATCGGCCAATATCCGCAAGATCAATTCGCTGTCATCGATTTCGCCCGGCTGGACCGCTCCTAAAACACCCTCGGATGTATCCAGACGCAAATCGGCTTCGCGATGTTCTTCGTCAGGTCCATGACAAGCGAAACAGTGGTCCGACAAAATCGGACGCACATCCCGGCCAAATTCAATGGTCTTCGAACAAGCTAGCGGGGCGAGCGAGAGAACGAGCCCAAAACAGATTGCGATTCGAGCGGGAATCATGGATGGCTTTCCTGGCGACGGAGGGATCCGAATTTGGGTGCGAAGAACGTCGATTTTGTGGCAGGGAATCGACGCAGAGCATAGGTGGGCGTGGGCTCTATTATAACGTCTCCGGCAGCCGCCACGGAGCAAAAGCGGCTCACTAGCCCTTTCCCCCAACCGTTATCGCCCGATAATGCGAATTAAACCTTACGATCGAATCATTTCTCGTAAAACCGCATACTACGGGTTCCCGCCCCCGCCACCTTCGCGGCGTCCCCAACCGCCACCACCGGGGGTCTCGATGATCAAACGATCGCCTGCGTCAACCTGAACCGAAACAGCCCATGGCAGCAGCTCGGATTTTCCGGATCGGATCAGAGTGTTTTTGCCTACCGCAGCATCATCGCCCCCGGCTGCGCCGTACGGTGGACGCGTTCGCCGACCGGTGATTAACGACAGCGTCAGCGGTTTTAAAAATTCGAACTCGCGGATCATGCCGTCGCCACCGCGACGAAGTCCTGCGCCACCGCTGCCATGGCGAATCGCAAATCGA
Source organism: Rhodopirellula maiorica SM1 (assembly GCF_000346295.1). Lineage (GTDB taxonomy): Bacteria > Planctomycetota > Planctomycetia > Pirellulales > Pirellulaceae > Novipirellula > Novipirellula maiorica. Next base: position 6,592 of record NZ_ANOG01000329.1, read on the forward strand.
TGCAATCGCAGTGGCAATCGGCTTTCCATCACCTCGGGATCGGTGATCCGCGTGTTGGTCATGTGGGTGTGAACCGCATCGGCCCCGTCATGATCCGCGGTCGCGCCGGAACCGCCTCCGATGGTCTCGTAAAAACCAAACGTTTCATCCCCGATCAAAACGTTGTTCATCGTGCCTTGTGATGCGGCCGCGACCCCCAGAGCCCCCAGCAACACGTCGACCACGCGTTGGCTCGTTTCCACGTTTCCGGCGACGACCGCCGCACATTTGGCGGGATCCTCGTCGGCCGGTGGATTCAACAAGCCTGAGGGGATGACAACATCGATATCGCGTAGCACTCCGTCGCAAAGCGGTAAATTGGATCCCGACACCATGCGTACCACATACAACACGACCGCCGTGACAATCGCCTTGGTGGCGTTGAAACCGAACGGATGCACCGACGCCGTACCGGTAAAATCGACCTTCAACCGATCACCCTCGCGATGCAGCGTGACCGCGATCACGGTGCCGTCATCCAACGCATCGGTAAACGACATCGGCGCCTTCGGCAGCGTATGAATCCAGCGTTGCGCGGTGTCGCCAGCCACCTGCAACAGTCGCTGCATGTAATAGTCAATCTGTGACACCGAATAAGTTTGCGACATCTCGATCAATGCCCGCACACCATCTTCGCCCGCAGCACGCTGAGCCGCCAAATCAGCCAAATTTTCTTCGGCGTTTCGCGATGGATAACGACCACGGTTCAGCAACGCCCTTAAATCGTCCTCGTAGTGAACTCCTTCGCGCACCATCGCAGAGTCACGAATCAGTACGCCTTCCTCGGCCAACGAAGTCGCATCGGGAGGCATCGACCCAGGCGTGCGGCCACCAATCTCGGCATGATGTGCTCGCGAGGCCACAAAAAAATCAGGCCGACCGCTTTTGATCGTTCGATCGCAAAACACCGGCGTCACCGCCGTGATATCGGGCAGATGCGAGCCACCGGAAAAAGGATCATTGCTGAGATAACAATCCCCCGGTGACATCGCCGGATAAACACGGATCAATCGGCGAACGGTATGCCCCATCGCTCCCAAGTGGACCGGGACGTGCGGGGCGTTGGCAATCAACGCGCCATCGCCGCGAAACACCGCGCAACTGTAATCTCGACGTTCTTTCACGTTCACGCTGACAGCGGTGCGACGCAGCACTTCGCCCATCGAATCGGCGATCCCTTGTAACCGCCGCGCCACGACTTCCAACAGCACCGCATCATTTTCGGGCGTGGCATCGTGATCCGAATCCGACTCGGATTCACGCCGCAATTCGATCACGCCGCCGGCAAGAACTCTGCCAACCCAATGAGGCTCGACTATCAACGTCGAATCGCTGCTGATAATCATCGTTTCAGTGGCAATGATGTCGCCTTCGCGAAGTTCCGAGCGTTCGATCCGATCACAACCACTCCATCGTTTTGGCGGCTCGTTTGACGAGCTGTCTGCCGAACGGATGACCGTCTGCTTGTCCAGTGATGTCGATGGCAGCAACTTGGCCTCGCAGCGAATTGCGACCAATTCCAACGGACGACCGGGTTGGTTGTAACCAAAGGTTTGCAAGTGTTTGTCATTGAACCGTTTGCCCAGAGACTCGGATTGGGCAAGGAGATCAGACTGGTCGTGCTCTGCATTTTCCGGCATGGGGTGATACGCAATCGGCAGCGACGATTCGGTGCCTCGATAGCGAACATCACATTCAAAGGAATATTGCACCGGCAATGAATCAACATTTTCTTCGGAGATCAGCGATTCCGCTTCGCTGCGCAATTCATCAACGATTCGCGAGATCATGCCAGAGGATGCGTCATCCAGAGGCGAATAGACACCTCGCGTCACCACGCGGCCGATATCCGCTAGCCCCATCCCCAGCGCACTCAACATACTGGCGTCGGGGTGGTCAATGATCTGGCTCATTTTTAGCGAGTCGGCCACGCGGCACAGATGCTGGCCTGCCGCGCCACCAAAACCGACCAAGGTCATCTGGCGCACATCGTTGCCTTCGGCTGTGCTGACGGTGCGAACGGCTTCGGCCATGTGCGTGACGGCGATCTGCAAAAAGCCTTCGGCGAGCGTTTCCATGCTGGGAATTTCCACTGAATCGGGCAATCGTTTTGCCACTTCCTCGATCCTGCGTTTGGCGGCCAATTCATCCAGCGGAAAGGGAAACCGGTCCACCGGCAATCGGTTCAGCAGCAAGTTGATGTCGGTAATCGTCAACGGCCCGCCCCGTCCATAACATGCCGGGCCCGGGTCAGCCCCAGCGCTGGCAGGCCCGACCGCCAACCGTCCAGCGACGACGTCGCAAATCGACCCGCCGCCGGCCGCGACGGTGCGGATGTCCATCATCGGTGTCAAAACGCGAAGTCCGGCGACGCGTGATTCGTAACAACGTCCCACTTGTCCTGTGTATCGACTGACATCGGTGCTGGTGCCTCCCATGTCCAACCCGATCGCCGCTTTCGAACCAATCGATTTGGCAACCGCCCCAAGCGCCACCACTCCACCGGCCGGCCCCGACAAAACGCTGTCACGGCCGCGAAATGTCTCGCCCGCGACCAAGTTCCCGCCGCTGGTCATCATTTGCAATCGACACGTATCACGACCGCCAAACTGATCCCACACCCTGGAAACGTAACTCGCCAGGATCGGATTTAAATAGGCATCCAACGTCGTCGTTTCTGCGCGCGACACCAATTTGATCAATGGCGCCACCTCGCTCGATCGGCTCACCTGATCAAAACCAAGCTCCGCAGCCATCTGCTGAGCAATACGCTCGTGTGTGTCATTGACATGCGCATGCATCAAACAAATCGAAAGCGATTCGGTCCCAGACGCCTTGATCTGCAACAAGGTTTCTCGCAGCGCCGATTCATCGAGCGAACGTAGCACGTTGCCCTTGGCGTCGATTCGCTCTGGAACCTCGACCACATGCTCGGTCAACGGAGCGTGTTTTTTTACCGCCAACGCAAACAACTCTGGCCGATCTTGTTCGCCAATTCGCAGCACATCCGCAAATCCCTCGGTCACCAGCAGCGTTGTGTTGGCACCGCTGCGTGTCAGCAGTGCATTGGTACCCCGCGTCGTCCCCAGACGCACAGCCAGAGCGGGAAGCGGATCGCAAAGCCGGCACCCTAGCAGCAATCGCGATGCGAGCACTGGAGCTTCCAATCGAGCATCCAATTCCATGACAAACGATCCCGAGCCCACTTCAGCCTCGGCCTTGGGATCGTCGTCGCCTTCGACCGTGATGCGGTTCTCACGTGCGTCAAAGCCAGTCACCGTTCCGATTTCGACTGCGACTCCATCACCACGCAACCGCAACGCTCGACAACCATTCCAAAAATCGTCGGGCAGCGGATGTTCGGTTGCAGCGGAATCGAGTTTGAATTCGTGTTGCGACCGTTCGCACCGGCTGGCTTTCACGCGGACTTTTCCGCTGCTCAGCACCTTGGTCGATCGACGAACGTCGTCAACAACCGCAAAACAATCGGTAAAGGTACCACCGACGTCGGCCCAAACTTGGGTAATGGAATTCGAACTCAATTTTGCTGGGGTGGATTATGGGGAGGCGAGTAGACGGGCATCGAGTCTTTGGGATTGTCGATCGCCTGATTGGTTAATAACAAGTAGCCGACTGCAAACATCAGCATCGTCAACGGCATCGTCAGCAAATGCCCTACATAACATGCCGCAGAACCCGCCATCGATAACACCGTCGCAACGATGACCACCAACAGCGACGTGACTTTATTATTGATCGTGATGTTATAGCCCACTCGCAACGATCCCAAAGCCGATGTCTTACCATCGCTGACAACGAAGATCCAAGGCCAAAGCAACCACTGAGCTACAAGCATCAAGACCACCGCCACTATGACTGCCAAGATCCCCAGCCCCAATGCGATCACCCCACCCCCTTCGAAACTTCCCACCAACGCAAGCACGAGAACGACGATCACGCTGAGCAGACCGAAACCCAACAGCAAGGCAAGCCCCCACCAGCGAAGCGAAGGACGACGATCATCGGCGGCATCAATTCCGAAAGCGGACTCGGTTGATTGCGAGCCACCGCGAGTGACACACGCGCAAAACCGACTGTCGTATAACAACTGACAAAAGCAGCAAACGGATAGAACAACAACATCGCAATCAACAGGAAGGGACCTGCGTTGGGTAGAGCACCGTTTTCCATCATGCTGCCCAATATCGAAAGCACAAAAAAGGGCACCCCACCCACCACGCTCATAGCCACCAACAAGATCAAGGTTGCCAAGAGCAGCGGTGACCAACGCGCCCCAAAAATCGCCAACGTAGGCGAGACAATGTCCTCGATCGGACGTTGCACGATCTCGGTATCGCCCAACAGCAGCACTGGATCCGGCGAATACGCCGTCGCTTGATATGGATTGATGGGGCGACCGCTGGCGGATTCCATCGTCTCGCTTGAACTTGCGATCGGCGTCTGAAAGGGATGTTCGCTGCGTGGTGGTTTCGGCGGCGGAGCACTTGGCTCGCTCGGCGTTGCCCGCTGACTCGACACAGGCTGCTCACTCGAAACGGGCTGCTCACTCGAAACGGGCGGCTCGCTCGAAACGGGCGGCACAGCATCCGGCGAAGCTCCTGGCTGGCTTCCCCCAGTCTCTCCAATCCTAAAAGTCGCTTCGCAAGCAGGACATTTCGCCATCCGCCCCATTGCTTCGGCGGGCAATTCGAGTTCGCGGCCACACGACGGACAGGGCTGACGATGAAGACTCATAGATCACTCGACACAACCAGAGACAATGCAAGCAGAAACAAAGCAAGCGGAGGGGCTCATTACAAGCGTTAGCGTGTCCCGATGCAACCACGCGAGCACGATTTCGGCGGAAACATACGCTGTGGTAACAATATGAAATACCCGGCCATGCGGCAAAGACGCATCGGTGGGTGTCGGGTAAACTGAACCATTGATACTCGCCCTTTTTTCTTGTGAGTGCTATTTTGTGCGTCTTACACACCGTCCGTCTGGCGACACACTCCATTCCTTTTTTCCTAGCGACCTGCCTCGTTGTCTGAGAATCTTCAATCCGAATCGATCCTGGGCGCGGACGGCAGCATCTCTCGGCGTCTAAAAAACTTCACGCCACGTCCTGAACAATTGGCGATGGCACGCGATGTGGAAAAAGCACTTCGCAACGAACAGCATTTGATCGCCGAAGCGGGAACAGGCACGGGCAAAAGTTTTGCCTACTTGGTGCCCGCAATTCTGTTTGCGACCGAACAACAGGGGCTACCCGAAAAGCCGCTGTTGGATGTCGAAGACGAAAACGACCCGGGACGCAAACGCCGCATTCTGATCTCGACCCATACGATTAGTCTGCAAGAACAGCTGATCCACAAAGACATTCCGCTGCTGAACAGCGTCATTCCTCGCGAATTTTCCTCGGTGCTGGTCAAAGGCCGCTCGAACTATCTTTCGCTACGGCGGATGAACCGCGCCGCCGCGAAGATGACGTCGCTGTTGGCCAACGAAATTCAGTACGAACAAGTTCGCGGGGTGCTGAAATGGGCCGAAGTGACCAATGACGGGTCACTGTCGACGATCCCCAATCGCCCCGACTCGTCGGTCTGGGACGAAATGAAAAGCGATACCGGCAATTGTCTGGGCCGCAAATGCCCTCATTTCAAAGACTGCTTTTATTTCAAAGCACGTCGACGAGCTAACAACGCGGAATTGATGGTCGTCAATCACGCGATGTTCTTTAGTGATCTGGCGCTGCGGCAACAAGGCGTTTCGATCTTGCCCGACTATGACGCCGTGATCCTAGACGAATGCCACACGATCGAAGCGGTCGCCGGGGATCATCTTGGTATCCGTCTGACCAGCGGCCAATTCGACTACCTGTTTGACAAACTGTACAACGACCGCACCCAAAAGGGATTGTTGGTCGAAAAGCAGTTGCACGGGCTACAAAAGCAAGTGGAACGATGCCGTTTTGCTGCCACCAACCTATTTGCCGACATTCTCGATTGGTGGGAAAACTCGGGCACCCGCAATGGACGCGTATTGCACCCCGGTGTGGTCGACAATCGCGTCAGCCAACCGATGGAAGCACTCGCGCGATCGCTGCTTGAACAGGCCGAAGGACAGAAGGATGAATCCGAGAAAAAGGATTTCGAATCGGCGCACGATCGCATGATGGCGCTCGCCGGTGGGCTGCGGCAATGGATCAACCACGATCTTGACGGTGCAGTGTATTGGCTAGAGCGAAGCGGATCACGCCGCGGTCTGGACCGTGTCACATTGGCGGCGTCACCGATCGATGTCGGCGCGACACTTCGCGAACATCTGTTCCAAAGCAAGATGATTCGCAGCGTCGTGATGACGAGCGCCACACTCGCTACGGGTAACGATGACAAGTTCAACTTTTATCGCTCGCGAATCGGACTCACCGGCGGGTTGTCACTCCGAGTCGGCAGCCCGTTTGATTACAAAGAGCAAGCAAAATTGGTGGTCGTTCGCGGATTGCCGGATCCGTCGAAAGAACGTGCCGAATTTGAAAAGGCACTTCCTAATCAAATCAAACGTTTTGTCCGTCACAGCGATGGCCATGCATTTGTATTGTTCACCAGCTATGATTTGCTGAAACGATGTGCGACCGCTTTGACCCCTTGGTTGGCCGAAAACGACTTGCTGCTCTATAGCCAAGCGGGCACACAGAATCGCACGCAGCTGCTGGACGCGTTTCGCCGCAATCCAAAGGGAGTGCTGTTCGGCACCGACAGTTTTTGGCAAGGTGTCGACGTTCCTGGCGAAGCGTTGACGAACGTCGTCATCACCAAGTTGCCGTTTTCGGTGCCCGACCATCCACTGTTAGAAGCCAAATTGGAAGCGATCCGGGCCAGCGGACGCAATCCGTTTAACGACTATCAATTGCCCGAAGCGATCATCAAATTTCGGCAAGGGTTCGGACGCTTGATTCGCACCCAGCAAGACAAAGGCATGGTTGTCGTGCTCGATCCACGACTCGAGAGTAAACCGTACGGACGCGCGTTCCTGCAAGCGCTTCCGGAGATGCCCGTCAAACTGACCTCCGCCAACGCGAAAAAATAGCGTCCAGCCGATGATCGCTAGAGTGGGCTGCTAAGCAGGAGTCTCTGCGTACATTAGCCGCTTTGGCGCTTGCGGCTTGTTGATTTAATCGAAATGCAAATCGTATTATTGAGCCGAGTGCCGTAAGGCACCGGGAAATGCGTGGAACCCGGCCGCTGACGCGCGAGCGGCTCATCAAATCAACAGCCCGCGAGCCACGGTTCCAACGTTCAACCGGGGCCAGCGTCCAAACGGAACGCTGTGAAGCATTTTTTCGTAGCGAAACTCGCAGAGAGTTTCGGTTTTACTCGCACGGCCGAAAGTCTCCGCGACTTTCGCTACAGTAAATTCGCGTTTTCCTTATAGGCAGAAATGCTTCACAGCGTTGGCCCACACGGCTAGCGGGATTTCACTCAATGATTCCTGACTACCTGATTAAAACGTTGGAGTTGTTGTGATTTTTGGTTGCGTAACTTTT
>NZ_ANOG01000330.1 GCF_000346295.1 Rhodopirellula maiorica SM1
AAGTAGCGGAAGTTGAAGTAGCGAAGTTGAAGTAGCCGAAGTTGAAGTAGCCGAAGTTGAAGTAGCCGAAGTTGAAGTAGCCGAAGTCGATGAAGTGGAAGCGACCGCAGTCGAGTCGATCGCTGACGTGGGGCCGGTCGAAGTCGAGCCGGCTGATGAGGAATCGGCCGAGGTGGAAGTCGCGGCGGTAGCGGAAACGGATAAATTTGAAACCGGGGCGGCAGGCGATGTGATCGCCGAAGACCGCTCTGCCGCTGCCGCGATTGTCGGTTCATCGGCGATCATCGCGACGATCGAAGAAGCGTACCAGCCGTATGATTTGGCGGCTGCCGATATCCAAGTTTGGAACTTCTACCCGCTCGTCTACAAACCCTACTGCATCCTGGACCGCAACAATCACGTTGAAAAGCCAGAGATGTGGTCCACCGAGGATGTGGTTGCCGAGGCTGACGTCGCAGCTGACGTCGAGGCGAATGCGGAACGCGATGCGGCCACCGAACTCGATGCGGTCGCCGAGGTCAGTGAGGAGGCCGAGGTTGAAGCGGTAGTTGAAGCCGAAGTCGAGGTGGTCGCCGAAGCCGATATCGATACCGAAGTCGAGGTGGTCGCTGAAGCCGAAACCGAAACGGTGGTGGATGTCGAAGCGTTGGTCGAGGCGATGGGCGAAAGTGAGTCCGGGGCGGACGCGAAGGTCGACGAGGTTGTCGATGTCGACCACGTTGTTATCGAAGCGTCGGCGGATTGCTTGTTAGACGAACTGGTTTGGAATGTGGATGCGGTCACGCCCAAAATGGCTCGCCATCTTCGCCGTGGTGCGGCTCGCCGATTGGGCCGGCTACTCGGATCGCGGTTCCAAACCGTTGCCTCCTCCGGCCACCAAGTGGCCAACCACGCGGTGGACTTGATTGCCGGCGTGTGGCCAGCCCCTGCGGTCCAGCAGGTCCCCGAATCGGTTGGCGAAGCGTTGATGGTGCGAGCCGGAGCGGTAGCGGCCGCCGAAGCATCTGTACAGGTCGCAGAAGTGGTTTTGGAAAGCGACTTGTCGGTGCAAGCGGACCTTCGCTAACCAAAACGCAAAGTTTGACCCAGGCTGCAAAAGTCGCATCGACTTGGTGCAGCCTGGGGGCGTTTTTGAGCGGAATTCGCGATCATTCGCTGCTGGGGACGGACGGGGCGAGTCGACTTCCAGCGAAGCGTGAAACTGAAAAAGTTTTCTTGGAGCTCGAATCACCGTTGACAGCTGTTTCGGCTAGGTGTTAATCCCACACCCACGGTTGCAAATGCAGCCGCGGGGCTAAACGAACATCAAGAAGTTTCATCGTAGTTGGACGTATTGCGGGATTCGTTCAAACGCCATCTCACGATGGTTTGAGCATCCATGGCTTGGGGCGACGGTTACTGGGTCAATCGTCTCGCTGAGCCGCTCGGCGATGAAACTTCTCTGTGCATCGGGGTTTTGCTTCGGCGAAACCCCGATGCCACGATACAGCTGCTAGATCGACGCCAGCGAAACAAGGGCCACGGTACATCCGAGGCTTCCACACCGTCGCCCGCGAATCCTTCGCAAACTTCGCCGCCGCAATATCCCTACTGCACGGCAGAGCTCCCCGGCCCAAAATTGCAGTACAGCCGCGTTTGGAGCCACGACGTATCGCCAGCGGTGGTTCGACTCCCAAGCCTAGGGGCACACTCCTGTGGGGGCCGCGAATTTGGGTATCGGTTGATGTGGTTCCCCGCGATACCGATAGACCTACTCGAACCGAGATCGCGTCGCTAAGATCGTTGGCATGGCAAAAGACTTTACAGACAAATCTGACCCGGCGAACGCTTCGGACGATGACGCTGCGAGCAACGCCGCGAATCCCGATGCCACTTCAGCCGATGCCACGTCAGCCGACGCCAATTCGGACGAAGCTGCGAAGCCCTCGAAATTTCGCAGCAAAGGCTGGGGGATCGGCGTGATGATCCTGGTCGTGGCGATTGCCTATTTTGGGTATCGCTGGACCCAATCGAACCCGAACTCCATCACGCCCGAACGCATCGAGCCATCGCCGCAAGAAAAGTTTGACCAGATTCGAGAGCGGCTGGTCAAAGACGAGGCGACGGCGCTACAGATTGACGATTTTGAAATCAACGATTCGATGCTGCTGCAGATCAAGGATCTCGAAGCACTTGAGACATTGATTGTGGACAAAGGACGGATTACGGATGAAGGAATCGTACACCTGCCGACGCTTCCGAATTTGCAGTTGGTCCGACTGCGATATTCTCCGATCACTGACGTCGGGATGGCGACGTTAGCGAAGTGCAGTTCGCTATGGTACGTCAACCTGCCTCATGCCCAGTGCACAGCAACGGGGGTCCAGTCGTTGACGGCGATTCCGCAGCTGCGACAGCTGCGGATTGCGTCTCCGAAACTCGGCAACGAAGTGACTCGCGAGATCGCGGCGATCAAATCGCTACGCGGTGTGCACTTGATCGACATCCCGGTCACGAACGACGGACTGAAATCACTCGCATCACTGCCCTACCTCGAGTCCCTGTATTTGGATAATTCGTTGGTGACCGAGTCGGGATGGCGATGGCTGTACACAAACTATCCTCAGATTCACGTTCATGTGAATCAAGAACATCACGATTACGATCCCAAAGCCCACGTACACCACGATTAAATCATGACTCAACGGCTCGATGCCCTTCGCCAATCGCTCGCTTCGTTAGAAATCGATGCGATGCTGGTGACCGACGAAATCAACGTTCGTTATTTGACCGGGTTTACCGGCGACAGCTCCTATTTGTTGGTCGGGCCCGATCAAGCGACGATCCTCAGCGACGGTCGCTATGAGATCCAATTGGCCAGCGAATGTCCGTCGATTTCGGCTGCGATTCGCCCGCCGAGTCAATTGATGATGGATTTAGTCCAGCAGGTGCTTGGCGATTCAGGGTACGTGCGTGTCGGAATCGAGTCAGCGGTGACCTCGCTGAGCGATTATCGAAAAATGAGCGACAAGTGTCCGGATGTTTCCTGGATCGAGACGACGGGAGTGGTCGAGCGCCAACGCATGGTCAAAGACGAAGACGAGATCACAACCACTCGGGGGGCCGTTTCGATCGCTCAGCGAAGCTTTCAATCGCTGTTGCCGATGTTGTCTCCCAAATGGACCGAACGGGCGATTGCGCACGAATTGGAAGCCAAAATGAGATTTTTGGGCGCCGAATCGGCAAGCTTTAAGCCGATCGTCGGGTTTGATGCCGCGGCCGCGTTGCCTCATTATCACCCCGGCGAAATTTTTATGCCGACAACCGGCGTCGTGCTGATCGATTGGGGAGCAAAATATCGCGGTTATGCCAGCGATATTACGCGGACCTTGTCGATTGGCCGTGTTTCCAGCGAGTTCGAGCGGGCCTACGAAGTGGTGTTGGAGGCTCAAATGGCAGCGATTGACGCCATCAAACCGGGGGTCGAAGGAAAAGAAATTGACAAAATCGCTCGCGGTGTGATCGGCAAAGCGGGGCTGGGAGACAAGTTTAACCACGGATTGGGGCACGGAATCGGGCTGCAAATCCACGAATCGCCGCGGATGTCGTCGAATTGTGAAGACGTACTCGCTGCGGGTATGATTGTCACCGTTGAGCCAGGAGTGTATATCGGTAACGAATTTGGCATTCGCATCGAAGATGATGTACTGGTGACAGAAACTGGTCGCGAAGTGCTCACTACCCTACCTAAGGGTCTCGATGATTGTCGGTTGGTGCTGTAAAACTTCCGCATTCCAATAATTAACATGAACGTCAATCTTTCTGACGGTGAGTCAAGTATGAGTAAAGGCGGAAAGCAAAGTTCCGATATTTTCGATATCGATCGGCTTCGCATGATCGTAGAGTTGATGGAAGAACACGAATTGTCGGAGGTCGATCTCCAGCAAGGCGATGAGAAGATCAAACTAAATCGTGGCTCAGCCGCTCCGGTGTACATGCCATCAGCCGCTGCACCCGCATCGGCTCCTGTGGCTGCCCCCGCGGCCGCTGCGGCGGCAACGCCCGCAGCAAGTGCGAACACCATCACCATCGACGCTCCGATGATCGGCACGTTTTATTCGCGGGCCAATCCCGAATCCGAGCCGTTTGTCAAAGTCGGTCAACGCGTTACCGAAGACACCATCGTGTGTATTGTCGAGGCCATGAAGGTCTTCAACGAAATTCCCGCCGAATGCAGCGGAACCGTTGTCGAGATCCTGGTCAACGACCAACAACCGGTGGACTTCGGCAAGCCGATGTTTCGTATCGATCCGAACGCCTAAAACGTAGACAACTCTGTGATTAAAAAGATCCTGATTGCCAATCGTGGCGAGATTGCTCTGCGCGTGATCCGCGCTTGTCGTGAAATGGGGATCGGTTCGGTGGCCGTGTATAGCCAAGCCGATGCCGATTCGATGCATGTCAAATTGGCTGATGAAGCGTATTGCGTTGGTAAACCACGCAGTGGCGACAGCTATTTGAAAATCGACCAAATCATCGCCGCCGCTGAAGTGGCAGGCGTGGATGCGATTCATCCCGGGTATGGCTTCTTGGCCGAGAACGCTCACTTCAACGAAGTGTGTCGATCCAGTGGTTTCGAATTCATTGGTCCGAGCCCGCAAGCGATGGAAAAGTTGGGCGACAAAAATACCGCTCGCGCGATGGCGATTGCCAACAACGTTCCTGTCGTGCCCGGTAGTGATGGGTTGATCAACGACAATGCCGAAGCGATCGAAGTTGCTAAGAAGATCGGCTACCCTGTTTTGATCAAAGCGACCGCCGGCGGCGGTGGCAAAGGCATGCGGGTCGCTGAGGATGAAAAGTCGTTGGCGACAGCGGTTTCCCAAGCGCGTACCGAAGCGGAAGCGGCGTTTGGTAACGGCGGCGTTTATCTTGAGCGTTATGTCGGTTCGCCTCGGCACGTCGAAGTCCAAGTCATTGCGGATTCGCACGGCAACGTTTGCCACCTGTTCGAACGTGATTGCAGCGTCCAGCGGCGGCATCAAAAGTTGATCGAGGAAGCACCCAGCCCGAGTTTGCCGGAAGATCGACGAATCGAAATCTGCGAAGCCGCGGTGCGAATGATTCGCGGAGCCGAGTATACCAATGCGGCCACCGTCGAATTCATTGTCGACGCGGATAACAATTTCTACTTCATCGAAGTCAACGCGCGAATTCAAGTCGAACATCCGGTCACCGAAATGATCACCGGGATCGATTTGATCAAAGAGCAGATTCGCGTCGCGGCGGGCGAAAAACTCTCGTTCGCGCAAGAGGACGTGAAGTGCGAAGGCGCTGCGATTGAATGTCGAATCAATGCCGAAGATCCAGAGAAAAACTTTCAGCCCAACCCAGGACGCATCGAGACGATGTTCGTTCCCGGCGGTCTGGGAGTGCGGTTTGATTCGCATGTCTACGCTGGATACACCGTGCCGCCCTACTACGATTCGATGATCGGAAAATTGATCGTCCATCGGCCAACACGAGCCGAAGCGATCGCGACGATGCGGCGGGCACTGCGAGAAATGCAGGTCGAAGGCATCTGCACCACGGCGTCGTTCCACGACAAAGTGTTGCAGCACCCCGAGTTTATCGAAGGTCGCCACGACACTAAATTTGTTGAACGCCAATTTCTGAAGTAGGTCACGACGTCATGTCCGCCCGCCGTATTGATCCCGTGTTCCGCCCCGAACAGATTGATTCGTCGGCGTTTATCGCGGACAACGTCACGATTTGTGGCGACGTGACCATCGAAGAATCTTCGAGCGTCTGGTTCGGATCAGTCGTTCGCGGTGACACCGAATACGTCAAAATTGGCAAACGAACCAATATCCAAGACTTGTCGCTGCTGCATACCGACCAAGGCTCGCCTTGTGTCATCGGCGACGATGTTACGGTCGGGCATTCGGCGGTCGTGCACGGCGCGGTCGTCGAAGACGGTGCGTTGATCGGTATCCGTGCCGTGGTCCTCAGTCGTGCCAAGATCGGCGCCGGTGCGATCATTGGTGCGGGTGCCGTCGTGACCGAAGGGACCGTGATCCCGCCGGGTAAATTGGCGGTGGGCGTTCCCGCCAAAGTCATTGCCGACGTTAGCGATGATCAGCGACAGCGATTGATCGAAACCGCCAAGCACTACGTGCATTCAGCCAGTGTCTATAAGAACGCGGGCGATTCAAAGTAGCGAAACTCGCCACGCATTTCGTTGCCCTGCGGAAAGTGACGGCTGATTTAGTCTCACGATTCGATGGCAAAACGGCGCAATTTGTTTGCCTATCCTTAGCCATGTTCTAGGATAGAAGAGGTTGAATTGCGCACCGTTGACGGCGATTGGAATGGTTTTAGGGATGTGTCCCTAAACTCGCCGTATCGCGTACCAGCGATCTCGTCAGCGTGCCTTCGATTGTGTCGCGATGTTTCGCGCAGGAGCTTAGGATTGATGTTGTTTTCGAATATGCGTCGAGTTGCGTTTGGGATCGCCGTTGCAGGATTGTTTTTGAGCCAGGCTGCATTGATGGCTCAGCATCATGGCGGTGGGCACGGCAAGAGTGGACACCACGGCGGTGGACACCATGGCGGAGGGCACCATGGCGGAGGGCACCACGGCGGAATCCATCATCACCATCATGATCACGGCCACTTCGGTGGTGGGTATGGTCATATCAACCGAGGATTCTACGGCAGCAATCTGTACTCCGGCCGTGGTTTCAGCATTTCGATCGGCAGTGGCTATCCCTACGGCTACAGCGGATTTGGTTATGGCAGTCTCGGTTACGGCGGATTGGGTTACGGCGGATTGGGTTACGGCGGATTGAGCGATTCGTATCGCTATCCTGCAACCGGTTATTCGCCGATTTATCGTGGCTCGACTTACTACGGTTCGGCGTATCCCGGATTTAGCTACGACACCGCACCGGCGTACGGCGGATCGACCTACCCGTACGAAAGTTCGATTGAACCGCAATATGGAGTGCCCGGTTACGACAGCGAATTTCGGCATCAACCCAGTGCCGAGACCCCTTACTCCGTCGGGCGTGTGGACCCCTCGTCGTCCGACCTGCGTGCTGGAATGGTGCTGCCCGATGGATCGACTGTGATATCAGTGGGACCACTCGACGGTCCCGTTGTTTCGCCGGGGACCGAATTGAATTCGGAAAACGGCTCCGAAATGCCGACCGAAGCAGCACCACTTGAGGACGCTGAATCGGATACCGAGCTTGTACCCTTGCCTCCTCAGCCTGACGAAGCCACCAATCTTGGGCCGACAAAGGCACCAAGTCTGAATTCGAGTTTCGGAGTTGGCGTCTAAGCAAGTTGCCAGGGATGATTGGCTGAGATCCCGTTAACCGTTTAGAATGCTTCGTTTAACCGTTAGCCGATAGGCGTACGCTAACGAATGAGATTACGCCTTCGGCTGACGGTTGAACAATTAAATCAACAAGCCATTAGGAGCTCCGCTTCCTCCGAAAAATTTCTACTCGCGAATCAAGGTGATTCGCTGCATGTCAAATTTCTTCGAATAGTTTTCTACGGGCGGGCTCGCTGATTCGTCGCCTCTGGCAAAACGCTCGATTGCTTGATCGAGGTGCCCGTCCTTCAGTTTGGCGGTCCACAAAACGACTTCGCTGCCAACGGAGGTTCGCGGCTGCAGAGGCCGGTTTTGGTATCCGAATTCGACTCCCGGCATGATTTGCCAATCTTCGCTTGTCAGACCCACGGCGCGGAGATCCGCAAGCGACTGTGGCCATGCGTTTTTCTGTTGGTGATACTGCTTGATTCCAATCGCGGTTAAGGCCAAACGGCGATTCGATTCGTAACTCGCATGCGTGTCGTAGGTTAGGTGTCGGTAGATAGGGGTTGATCCAATCAGGAAGGTGCCTGACGCATACGGAAACGACGTCATTGAAACGGTGTCCAAGCCTGGTCGTCGCTGGTCATACCACGGTTCGCGACGCAAGCTTAGGTATCTTGACCATGTTCCGGGTTGCCCGGTTTGTCGCGCGCGTTCCATAAATTGGATCCATTGCCAAGCCGCCTGGGGAGAGATTTTCACGGGTAGCGATCGTGAATTCTCTCTGAATACTTTGTTCGCAACCACGCCATCGCTGAGCCCCATTTCGTCCAATGAAGCCGCCATGATGACTCGCATATGTTGGTCAATCACGGCCTGGTAATCGGGGACTCGCTCGATCATTTTTCGAAGCGTCGCCAATTGGTCCTCGTTCCAATCGGCCACCGCAAGCGATTGGCGAATGAGATGGATCACCGTTTCGGGAGGTCTTTTGGCGGCCGCGGAGTTGACGCTCCAGATCTGTGAATCCAATTCGATGTCGGTGCGGATTAACCGGTGCAATACATGAATTGCGTGATCGTTCTCGCCATCAGCGATCGCGGAATAGAAGGCTTGCGTGTCGTCCTCGTAGAACTCGGAACGGCCGGTCAATGCTTGGGGGTAATCTCTCCAAAATGCAACCGGCAGCCATACTGATTTGTTATCCGCCGAGGGGCGATCGCGGTTTAGCAATGCTTCGCGTGCACGCGTCAATGCCGCATCGCGTTGAACAATAAAATCGACAACCGGCAGCGACATTTCACCTTGCCGAGCGACGGAGGTTTCGTTGGCACGTATCGCTGTCGGAACGATTCGGTCGTCTCCGTATCGCAAGCCGATGCTGGGCGAGTCTTGCAACGGACGAGAAGCTTCCAGCAGCGTTGCCCAGGCGGCGGTAGCCGCTTTGCTGGTTTGGTTGTCGTATCGGCTCGCCAATGCCCTGCGATCGACTGGGTGTCCTGCGGCGATCTGTTGTGCCACATAAGTACGAATGTTCGCTTTGGCAATCGTTGACTCGAGTGCATCAATGATTAAACAGCCCGCCAGCACGACAAACGGCAGGATGACCAAACTGAGTGTCATCACTTCGGTCCGCGCGACGCTGCGGCGCGCCACAACACGTTCTGCATTGTCCGCAGCTTTTAGTGCATCACGATTAGGATTCATCGGATGAGGTTCCTTGTTGTTTGGCATCGACATCGGAATCATTCGCATTGCGAAAACGCTCTGCCAACTTCTTGGCTTCGCTTTCCCAGACCGCGTACCACTGACACCCTGGAAAGCCGTATTGTGTTGCTAGGTGGTCGCCGTATAACGTCGATTGCAGCGAGTCCGAATAAGGCGAAATCTCAAAGTTATCATCACTTTGCAGTGTTGGTTGGCCCAGCGTTAGTTGAGCCAGAGCTCGGCGATACGGCAGCGTGGATTCGCCTCGCTCGCCCGCATCGATTAGTTGCAGTAGTTCGCTGCTGATTCGATTCGCCGCTGGATCGGTCAACCAATCAACTTGTAGCGATGGTTTTGATTCCAGCAGCCAACTGACTTCGTAACCGCCCAAGCTGTGGTTGCGTCTCATCTCGGGGTCGTTGTGAAATTGATGCCACGATGTTAGCACCGCGCCCCGGCGGGCCTGCGATCGGCTCGTTTGGTCACCGAGCATCATGATCGCATCGACGACTGCTTTCTCATCCCATAACCGCTGCGTTTCGGGGTGCACTAGCATTCGTGTCAGTGCAATTTCGATATGGTCGGCATAACACTGTTCTTGAATACGCCAATTCAATCGCAAGCGTTTGGCAATCGATGTAACAAAATCGACCCAGCGAACAAAGTTCTCACGTGAACGGACACTTGATTCATCCGGCTGATGTAGTGAATCAAGCCAGCGTACTTGCATCAACTCGGTCGTCGCGACGGAGTCGGTAATAAAGGCATAGTCGGCCTTCAGAGGCGAGTCCTTGGCTCCGTTGATCGCAAACCAATCCTCGGGACGGTCACCCACCGACTCGAGAGCCTCGACGACTTTTGCCGTGGGTAACTCAGTCACTTGGTTTTCCGTCAGTACTTCGTAAGGGGTGGGCAGCCGGTGCAGCGAATATGCTTGCTTGACCGGCAGTCCACGTTCCTCGCTCAACTGTTTCATTTCGGCATAGCGTTCCGCTGAGATCGACGGAAATGAACGGGTCTCGTACCAGCACCAAAGGTAGGGCAGTCCGAACACCGCGATGATGGCCAATGTATGCGTTGATAGAAAACCGATCGTTCGCGGGCCGTCCATGTGGCGAGCCATTTGCACGAACGTCGCCAACAACGGAATGACGATGATCAAACCGAGCAACCAAATCGGAGTCCCCATCGTGATCCAGCAGCTGCCAAGCCAGTACACACAGACCGCCGAAAGCAGCGGTGCCAGAAACGCAGTGCCCGCAAGAATGCGTAAAACTTGACTGATCCACTGGGATACTCCGTACGCCGTGACCAACAGCATGATCAAAGCCAGCGCCGAGGGCATCGGTGAGCTCGCTGCCAAATTTTGATTGACCGAGTCATTGCCGGCCCCGATTCCGCTGACGATCAGCCGCTGCAACAAAATGTAGACGACGGTGGCTGTGGCAATGATGGCGAATCCAACCAGATGGCGACCCCACCATGCTTGCGATGGCGAAATGCCACGATCGGCCAAAAAACGCATCGCCGCACTGCTGCCGTCGCCATGAAACGCGAGTACGCCGAGCCAACAAACCGACAGTCCGGCCAATAGGACAACGATCACGCCGAGTTCGTCCGCACCGTCCCTATAGACCAATGTTGATGAACTGATGGGAATGGATGCGATTCCCACTAGGACCATGATGGCCAGTCCCGTCAATAGTCGCCGGTTGTAGTTGACCGATTGCCAAACCAGCGTTGCCACAGAATACCGAAAAGGATGGCTCGGTCGATCCTGGATCTTTGGCGGACTGTATTGATTGAGGGCTGTGTGCTCGTGACGGTCGGCATTCGGAGAGGAAGAAGTCGGGAACAGTCGTGGGGCATCGGCGGGGCCGAGTTCTCGACTCGCCGCTCGAGTCCCCATCACCGCCACCACCGCGATCCCGACGATGCTCCAAAATCCGGTGAACGTCAATGTGACACGATCGGTGGCGTAGGTAGAGGCGAGCTCGGTGTACACCCAAGTCGTGAATTGACCGACGATGTACGGAATGCAAGCCATTGCCAATGCAATGATCAACCCCGTGAAGACGCTCTGCGAACGCCACGATGCGTAAAAACCGCAAAGCGTCAGGTACACCGAGTGAATGATCCAAAACGAAAGGCTCAACCAAATCGGCTCTGGAAACATCGCGGTCGCCGATCGAGAACGCAGCGGTTCCATCACAAGCACGCCTAGCAGTGCCGCGCACCACATCACGGACAAACCGCCAAGTGCGACGATTATTTTGCTGCGGACGACATCCGATGCGTTCAGCGGCAGCGCTGAAACCCACTGCATCGTTTCGGTTTCTTTCTCCTGGCCAATCAAGATCGCGCCCACACCGGCGGCGTAAAACGCGGGCATCGTCAGAAACACGATGCTGATCGATCCCATCGCAGGCAAGTTCGTTCCTATCCATCCCCACAAGAACATCAGGAAAAACGTGACTCCGGCAAGCATGTAGACGAGAGGGAGGACTTGCCGCGTTTCTTTCCATATCAGTGCGCGTTGGACTCGGCTCAAGCTCATCATGATGCCTCTCCTGATTCAATTAGCGGTGTTTCAGCGGAGTGTTCTGCTTCGTCGGATAGACCTTGTTCTTTGCCGCCGGAAACCTCGCCGTGCAATCCTTCGCCGTGAGTGAATGCGATAAAAATCTCTTCGAGTGACATGGCGCGATGGCTTACCGACAACACGCCCGAGACGTTTTCTAGTTCCGCGATCATCGCCGGATTAAAATTTCTCGCCACGATTTGCCGGTGTCGGCCTTGAGTGTTTTCGATTAATGTTTCGGCGGGTTCCGGCAGCGCGGGCAGTTGGCAAAGCGGATCGTCCAAGCCAATTGTGATTTGCGACATCGACGCTTTGAGGTCGTTGATCGGTTGGCAACACCGCAATTTGCCGCGATGCAGGATTGCGATCGTATCGGCTACGCGTTCGACCTCCGAGATTTGATGGCTGGAGAGAAAAACCGTCCGTCCCGATGCCGCTCGCTCGACCATGCTCTCCAAAAATTCGCGCCGGACCATGGGATCCAAACCCGAGGTGGGCTCATCCAGAATCAGCAATTCTGGATCGTGTGCCAGTGACAGCGACAAAGCGACCTTGGCGCGTTGCCCTTTGCTCAGATGCTTTACCTTCTGCTGCATCGAGATTTCATAGCGGTCGATCAGCTGGGTGTACGCGTCAAGGAAACCGTCGGGGTAAAAGGACGCGGTGAACCAGCCGATCTGGCTAACGGTCATCCACTCGTACATCGACGGCCGGTCGCTGACGTAACCAATCCGCCCTCGGACGTGGAGCGGATCTTTGACCGGATCGATCCCACACACTGTGGCGCTGCCCGAGGTTGGTTTTTGAAATCCGGTTAAGATGCGAATCAA